>CAYVUF010000055.1:6344-10304 GCA_964454605.1 uncultured Bacteroides sp. | reverse complement strand
CTTGCCACCTGCGCCAGAGGTCGCAGTGCCTCTCCTGGATTCGTAGAAATCATAAACGCAATCTGGTCATAACCACCTGCACTTATCTTTTCTTCATCCGGCTGCACCTGTATTTCAAACGCAACATCTAGAAAATTCAAATCAATCAATGCTTTTTTCATGGATTCTGCCAGTTTCTCAGCATATTCTTTTCTGATAGCAGATGCCTCTTTACAAAGTTTCAGTAATTCTTTCTGTAAAGCCGATTCTTTTTGCAGCAATTTTTCTCTGTAAGCATCATAATCCTGATACTGCTCTAATTTTGCCTGCATTTTATCCTGATAAGCAAGAATCTCCTCTATCGAGTTTCCATATTTTGACTTCAGATGATTTATTCTGTCAAGTCTTTTCTCGGTTTCTTCAAAAAGTGCTCCATCAAATTCCAGATTTGACAGATAGTCGGCTGCCGCCCGGTTGTAGTCATTTAACAGACTGTCAATGTCAAGCAACTGCTGTTCAAATTCCTGTAAGCTGTCATCATAAGAAGAAACCGAACGCATTTCCCTGATAGCTCTTCCTATGCTGTCGCCTGCTCCGCCATTCTCATAACCACTCATCTGATGCGCAGCAGTCATTGCTTCCTGTATTTTCTGGGCATGCACTAATTTCTGATAATTCTTTTCCAGTTCTTCATCTTCTCCAGCCTTTAGTTCCGCCTGTTCAATTTCCTGCACTTCAAACTCTGCCAGAGAACATTCTCTTTTTCTGGTATCTTCATCTATATCATTTCCAGCTAGTTCCTTGACTATCTTCTGATAATTTCCATAGCTTTCTTTCAACTCTTCCTTGACCTGCAAAAGCCTGTCCCCGGAATATTCATCCAGAATTTCCAGTTGTCTGGCAGTCTGCAGCAAAGACTGATGTTCATGCTGTCCATGAATATCAATTAAAATTCCAGCAAGAGTCCTTACTTGTTTCGCACTGACACTTTCTCCATTTATTTTACATATGGATTTGCCGGGCATAATTCTACGCTGCAAAATAATAGTTCCATCTTCCTCAATCGGCAGTTCCAATGCTTTGACTGCCTGCACCTGATCTTCTTTTTCCACTTGAAAAACCAGCTCTACAAGCGCATAGTCTGCTCCGGTACGAATCATTTCTTTGTCTGCTTTTGCCCCCAGCGCAAGGTTAACAGATCCGATGATAATAGACTTACCTGCTCCGGTTTCACCCGTCAGTATATTCAGTCCATTTCCAAAATATACTTCTGTTTCATCAATCAATGCAAGATTTTTCACATGCAAACTTACTAACATAAATCACTAACCGTACCTTTCAAGCTGTTTTCTAACAGCCTTCTCTTACTTCTGCCTTTTTAATTTTCAATCAATTTTCTTATTTTATCCATCACAATAATTGTATCATCTACTGTCCGAATCGCAATCATTATGGTATCATCCCCAGCAATACATCCCACTATTTCATGCATTTTCATGGCATCCACTGCTGCTGCCACTGCCATTGCCATACCAGACACTGTTTTCATGACTAAAATATTCTGTGCCATATCCATGGAAACATATCCGTCCTTTAAAACACGTATATATTTGTCCCCCAGATGTACATCTTCCTTCTCATATACAACATACTTCTGTTTTCCATGCACTCCTGCAATTTTCGAAAGTTTCAGTTCCCTGATATCGCGCGAAACAGTTGCCTGTGTAACCTGATATCCCTCCGCACGCAGTCTGTCTGCCAGTTCTTCCTGCGTTTCAATATCATATTTACTCACTAATTCTATAATTTTTGCATGTCTGCCTTTTTTCATCCTTCTCCTCATTTCTGTCACAGTTTATCTGTGTACCTAGCGCGTTACATACTTATGTAAACTATCAATCACTCATCTTTTTATGAAGAATTTCCAGAAAACTTTCTGTATTCAGCTTCAATATTCCTGTGGTTCTGGATGCTTTCTTAATTATAATCTTATCACCTGTTTTCAAGGTTACTTTATGAGTTCCGTCAAAATTAGCTTCTACGGTCTGCACTGTCTTCTCATGTCCTTCCGGTATCTGAATCGTTACTTCATCCTCCGGTGATAAAACAATGCTTCTGGTATTCAATGTATGGGGACATATGGGTGTTAATAAAAGCAGCTTTGCTCCCGGTTCCACAATCGGACCACCAGCAGACATATTGTAACCGGTAGAACCCGTAGGAGTTGCTACAATCATGCCATCTGCACTATAACTATTCAGAAATTTCCCATTGACAAAAATATCAAATTTAAGAATCTGCAAAGAACCGCATCTTGAAATTGCAATATCATTCAATGCAAAATTCCGGATTGTTTTCCCTTCTTCCTGATGAATTACACCAGAAAGCATCATTCTCTCTTCCTTTTTGTATTCATCACACAATAACTTATCCAGTGCACTTTCAATATTACCGATTTCTACCTCTGCCAGATAACCAAGTGTTCCCAGATTCACTCCCAGCAAAGGTATCTCACAGTCCATCATATCTCTTGCAGCTTTCAGCAACGTTCCGTCACCCCCAAGCACAATGGCACATTCCACACCTTCCGGCACTTCTATAATATCCCTGTCTGCTATTTTAACATTTGATGCACAGGATACCCTTGCTCCATGTGCCTGCAAATATTCTGCTATTCTTCTGGTATAACTTCCTTCTGAATCTTTCACACTATTTGTTATCAGAAAAAAATGTTTCATGCTGTAATAACTCCACTTTTCTTCTGCATACTTTCTTGCATCATTTCCGTATTTAGTCCAGTCCCTGATGCGCCTTCTGCACTATTTCTGCGATTTTCTGTTTCATATCTTCTTCTGCGGCTTTTCCTGTATTAGCTTCTAACATCTGGAAAAGCTGCTTTTCTGCTTCCGCTTCCGTTAATGCCAGTATGTCTTCGGCAATCTTTTCCTTTTTCGCAATATAAACCAGATATTCAATATTACCTTCCGGTCCTTTTATTGGGGAAAAAGTCAATCCTTTTATTTCAAAGCCTATCATATCCGCATAGGTAATAATTTTTTCTATCACTTCACTATGGATTTCCGGCTCACGTACCACGCCTTTTTTTCCTACTTTGTCTTTTCCCGCTTCAAACTGCGGCTTAATCAGACATACCATCTGTCCGCTTTCTTTCAAAAGATTCCTTGCCGGAATCAAAATCTTAGTCAGCGAAATAAACGATACATCAACCGATGCAAAATCAAGTCTGTCTGCAATATCCTCCGGCTGCATATAACGGAAATTTGTCTTTTCCATGCAGACTACCCGTTCATCATTCCGTAATTTCCATGCAAGCTGTCCATGCCCTACATCTACGGAATAAACTTTGTCAGCATCATTCTGCAGCATACAGTCTGTAAAACCACCGGTAGATGCCCCAATATCCATACAGATTGTACCAGCAAGCGTAATGGGAAATTCTGCCATTGCTTTTTCCAGCTTTAATCCACCGCGGCTTACATATTTCTGTGTACTGCCCTTTACTTCAATATGAATTTTTTCTTCTTCAAAAGTGGTGCCCGCCTTGTCTTCCCTCTGTCCATCTACAAAAACATTTCCGGTCATGATAATTGCTTTTGCTTTTTCTCTGGAGGGCGCAAATCCCTGCTTAACCAGTAATACATCCAATCGTTCTTTCATTCTTCTGTCCAATCTTTACAATCCGATATATGCTGTCACTACCCGCTTTACAATAGAATCTGCATCAATTCCAACTTCCTGCTTTAACAAATCAACGTTGCCATGTTCCACATATTCATCCGGTATTGCAATATTTAATACTTTTGTTGAAACATCTAAAGAATCAACATAAGCTCTTACTTTTTCTCCATAACCGCCGCTGGCTACATTTTCTTCCAGCGTAACAATCAGTTTGTGCTCTTTGCAAGCCTGTTTAACTGCTTCTTCATCAATTGGTTTTACAAATCGCGCATTGGTTAAAGA
>CAYVUF010000055.1:0-6334 GCA_964454605.1 uncultured Bacteroides sp. | reverse complement strand
AATCTGCTGCGTGCCTCCAGTGCAACCTTTACCATACTTCCAACCGCAAAAAGCGCAATGTCTTCTTCTTCGTACAGACTTTCACTTTTTCCATATACAATTGGTTCTCTGTATTCCTTCAAACCATCAAACGCTTCTCCCCTCGGATAACGCACTGCAATAGGTGCTTCAAAAGCGACTGCAAACTTAATCATATCCGAAAGTTCCCACTTATTTTTCGGTGCCATAATGTGCATATTGGGAATCGATGAAAGATAGGATAAATCAAAAATACCCTGATGTGTTTCCCCGTCACTTCCTACCAGTCCGGCTCTGTCAATTGCAAAAACAACCGGAAGATTCTGTATACAGACATCATGCAGAATCTGGTCATACGCTCTTTGTAAAAAAGAAGAATAGATTGCTACAATCGGTTTCAATCCCCCTGCTGCCAGTCCGGCTGCAAATGTAACAGCATGCTCCTCTGCAATTCCCACATCAAAAAATCTGTCCGGATACATATTGCGAAAGCGTTTCAAGCCAGTTCCATCCGGCATTGCGGCTGTAATCGCAACCACCTGCTCATCTCTTTGTCCCAGTTTACACATAACCGTCGAAAAAATGTCTGTGTAATTCGCCTTTGTACGCGGCTTACTTGGGATTCCGGTTTCAATATCAAAGGGTTCTGCTCCATGAAATCTTGCCGGATGGCGCTCTGCCGGTCCAAATCCCTTACCCTTCTGGGTGATGGCATGAACCAGAACTGGTCCTTTAATCTTCTTAGCTTCTTTCAACATATGCATCATAGCCGGGATATCATGTCCATCTACTGGTCCTAGATAGGTAATCCCCATATCTTCAAAAAACATTCCTGGTACAATCAACTGTTTAAAGCTGCTCTTTGCACGTCGAATCTGGGAAACTACCCTGTCACCGTACTTGGATTTTCCATGAAGCGAATTGTAAACACCTTCCTTCAAATCCAGATACATATCCGCTGTTCTGATATTATTCAGATATTTGGAAACCCCGCCTACATTTTCAGAAATAGACATATTATTATCGTTCAATATCACAATAAAATTGGTTTCCAGGCGTGAAGCATTATTTAACGCTTCATATGCCATACCACCAGTCAGCGAACCATCCCCGATAACAGAAACAATCGTATTTTTCTCACCTTTGATATCTCTTGCCTTCACCATACCCAGTCCGGCTGAAATCGAAGTAGAACTATGTCCTGTGTCGAAGCTGTCGCAGTCACTTTCTTTCCGTTTCGGGAAGCCACTCATTCCACCGTATTTTCGTAAATTAACAAAGCCTTCCCTTCTGCCTGTCAGAATTTTATGTGTATATGACTGATGTCCCACATCCCATATAATCTTGTCCTCCGGCAGATTCAACGATAAGTGCAGTGCCATTGTCAGCTCTACTGCTCCAAGATTAGAACCGAGATGACCACCTGTCACGCTGATTGACTGTATCAGAAACTTTCTGATTTCTTCTGCCAATGCTTCATAATTTTCAGGTGCAATATTCTTTATATCATTGGTTTTCTCTATCTTCTCAAGAAACATCGTATTCCCCTTTTATTTTTCTCTGTAAATTAACTGTTCCACCAATTTCTCTAAAAACAGATTTCTTTCTGAAAACGAAGATAAAATCTGAATTGCCTCGCTGGACAAAAATTCTACCTGTTCTTTCGATTCTTCTACCCCATGTAAGGTTACATACGTAATCTTATGATTTTTCTCATCACTTCCCACTGCCTTACCAAGCACTTCCAGACTGCTGGTAACATCCAGAATATCATCCTGAATCTGGAAAGCGACACCGATATTATAAGCACACTTCTCTATACGCTCAATCTGCTCATCGTCTGCCCCTGCTAAAATAGCTCCAATCATCATTGCGCATTGAATCAGCGCGGCTGTTTTATGCTCATGAATAAAAAGAAGTACTTCTTCTGTTACCTGCTCCTGTTTTTCCTCGGCTTCTATATCCGCGCACTGACCGCCAATCATTCCATAAATGCCGGCTTTCTTGCCAAGAACCGTAAGGGCTTTCGCCACTTTCTGATAATCCTCTAACGTTTTTGCCTCAGAAAATGCCTTGCAGGCTGTTTCAAATGCCAGATTAAGCAGACCGTCACCTGCCAGAACTGCCATTCCTTCTCCATAAACAATATGTGTCGTTTTCATTCCACGACGATATTCATCATTATCCATTGCTGGCAAATCATCATGCACCAGTGAATAATTATGTATCATTTCAATTGCTGCCATAAATGGCTTAATTATCTCACTTTCACCGCCAAACATTTTATACGTTTCTGACATCAGCATAGGGCGAAGTCTTTTGCCGCCCGCAAGCGTGGAATAATTCATTGCTTCCACAACAGTTTTCTGAAAGCCTTCCTCTGCCGGAAGGTATGCCTGCAGGGTTGCTCTCATTTCTTCTGTTTTTTCCTGTAATTCTTCTTTAAAATTCATCCAAATCACCCGCTTCGTTAATTTTTAATACTTGCTTTTCTACTCTGTCAATCTTTTCATCACAATACTTCAAAAGTTTCATTCCTTCCTGATACGCCCGAAAAGAATCTTCCAACGTGATATCTTCCGCTTCCAACTGTTCTATCATCCCTTCAATCTGTTCAAAGGCTTCTTCCAGTGAAAGCGTAATTTCTTCCTGTTCTTTTTCTGCTTTTTTACTCATGTGATACCTCCCATTCCACCTGACAGCTATCGGTTACTTTCGCATTAATGATACCGTTTTTCACAAAAATCTTTACTTCATCTGCCGGCCTCACCTGTTCAATCCGCGAAATCGTTCTGCCTGCTGCATCCGCTGTATAAGAATATCCCTGATTCAGCTTTCCAAGTGGTGACAAGCCATTCATCTGTTCTATGAGAAGTGCCAGTTTATGTCGTTTTTCATTTATATTCTGCGCCATATAATCCTGTAAATTTTCTTCTAACTTCATCAGATAAGTTCGTTTCTCCCGAATCTGATTGGCTGGACTTAAATATTTCAAATTGATTCTGTAATTCTCTGCAATGTTTCGCTGCCTCCCAATCTGCATCCTGCATAAATGCTGCAGCGTATAAGCATATTCCAATAGTTTTTCCTGAAATTGTTCCACATCATATACCGCAAGTTCCGCTGCTGCCGATGGAGTTGGTGCCCGCAAATCCGCCACAAAATCGGCAATTGTGGTATCTGTTTCATGTCCAACTGCAGAAATAATCGGAATCGGGCAGTCAAAAATTGCCTGTGCTACCGCTTCTTCATTAAATGCCCACAAGTCTTCTATGGAACCTCCGCCTCTGCCTACAATAATCGCATCTACCTGATACCTCTCCATTGCATGGATTCCATTAATAATACTGGGAACTGCCATTTCACCCTGCACAATTGCCGGATAGAGAATAATCTGTATATATGGATTCCTTCGTGCTGCAATCTGAATGATATCCCTAACTGCTGCTCCAGTCTGTGCTGTCACAACTCCCAACGTCCTGATATACTTTGGAATTGGCTGTTTATACTCTTTGGCAAACATTCCTCTTTCTTCCAGTTCCACCTTCAGTCTTTCAAACCGTTCGTATAAAGCTCCAGCACCATCCTGTTTAATCTCTCTGGCATAAAGCTGATATTTGCCATCCCGTTCATATACATCCACGTTGCCGCTTACTACAACCTGTTGTCCCTCTTTCATTTGGAACCCCAGACCACCCCTGTTTCCGGCAAACATAACACATGATATTGTTCCTTTTGCATCCTTTAATGTAAAATAAATATGTCCAGAGGAATGATATTTGCAGTTACTGACCTCTCCTTTTACGGAAAGGGACTGCAACATAAAATCCTGCGTGAACATATTTTTAATGTAAGAATTTACTTGTGCTACGGTATACACATTTTGCATGACAACACCTGTTTTATGCAAACTTTGCTAAAATTGCATTTACAAATCCTGCTGAAGCATCCTGTCCAAATTTCTTGGCTAACTCAACAGCTTCATTAATTGCTACACTGGTTGGTACATCTTCATCATAAGCAATCTCGTAAACTGCCAGTCTTAAGATAGTCAGATCAACTTTGCCCATCCGTCCAGTGTCCCAGTTCTCCGCTTTCTCATTCAGCATCTTGTCAATATCTTCCATCTTTTCGATAATCTTCTGATATTTTGCTGAAATATACTCTGTATCTTCCACATCTGCCGCACATTCATCTTCAAAAAACAACTTTTCCTGTTCCGGCATTTCTTCTAAACTATTAAACTCGATGCGAAACAGCAGTTTAAATATCTGCTCTCTTAATTCTCTTCTGCTCATTCTGACTGGCTCCTACTTTGTCCTATTTTTCTTTTGCTACGTTAATTCCCGCTATTCTGATGTTGACATCTGTCACTTCTAAACCTGTCATATTTTCAACAGTGCTCTTTACCTTTGCCTGTACCCGCTGACAAGTTGCCGGAATATTATATCCATATTCCATTGTAATTGCCAAATCAACTTTTACTTTTCTCTGCAGTACTTCTACTCTTGCACCCTTCGCAGTATTTTTCATACCCACTCTGCTCAGAAACTCATTTGTCATATTGCCGGACATATCTGCCACGCCATCCACTTCCATAGCGGCAAGTGCTGCAATCATTGCTACTACATCATCTGCAATTTTGACTGAACCTATACTATCATCTTCTTGTAATACATACGTATTTCTACCAAATTCCTGTTCCATGTAATTTCCTCCATTTTCTCCAGGGTGATATCAATTTGGGTTAAGTATACCAAAATTTCTTATTTTTGCATAGTCCTATCCCCAAATCTTATAACCAGAAACTCATACTATATTGCTTTTCATCATCCGTATAAGATACCACTCCATCCGGACACTCCAGATAACGAAAAATCGCCTGATTGGTAATCAGCATTTCCTGCAATTCCTTATAAATATCGGAAGATGCACACTTTAACGTTACAAATGCCCTTCCCTGTTCATAACCATTTTCAAAAATACGCGTTAACTGTTCTTCATCTACCTGGGTAAAATACAATCCCTCTCTAACATAATAGTTCGCATCCATTGACGTACATACTGGCGTTTCTACCACATTATCAATTTTATGTGTTTTACATAACTGTTCCGTTGTTACGCACAAATAGTCATAATTGATGGTCGGTATTGTCTTCTCTGGATAGGATGTTTCTCCTCCCACCGCCTGATAAGAAGCATCTCCCCAGGTTGTATCTACGTAATACCATGCACCGTCTATCTGAACCAGATTCCATGCGTGTCCTTCCCCATTTTCAACGGTACCTAGAACAAGGGTTGCCAAAAGTCCCGCCTTTTCAAGCAAATACTGGGTTGCCTTCGCATACCCCTGACAAACAGATTTTCCATCCAGAAAAACAGAGCAGATATTCTGATTATCTTCTACCTTTTCATCATATTCCGTATTTTCTATCAGATATTCATAAATATATTTAACCTTCGTATATTCATCTGCTCCTACCGGCATTCCTGCCAGACAACGGTTTACATAATTCTCAATCTGTTGCTTTCTCTGCTCAATTTCTTCCCGGCTGATGCTATACGTTCCTGTGAATGTAATTTTCTTCAAAACATCCCCTAACGTATATTGGGTATAGGTATAGCCATCCACATAAAAAATTTCCGGATGATCATTCAGAACACATTGAAAGATACGACAGATTTCATCATTATCCATACTGGATAATTTCACATTTTCCTGAAATTCTTCAATTGCCCATAAGATTTCTGTATAAACATTCTTCTCATTCTCCGCCAACTGACTGTACGCATAACAGTTCTCCTGTTCTTTTGCAAGAAGGGTTCTCTCTTCCTGCGTAAAGTCCCTGCCAGATTCTGCATTTCCGGTTGCTTCCACCGTCTGTTCATCGTCGTCTATCTGAACAATCTGCTCCTCAACCGCATAACGTTCCATGGGAAAAGTAACGTTCTCATTTTCGATTACCTGCTCACTTTCTATCTGCTTTGTTCCAAAAGAATCCTGCAGTACAAGTGAGCCATTCGTATATGCTGCATAAGCTAATGTGCCTGTCAATATCAGCATACTAAACAACAAAACAATTGTTTTTTTCATGAATTCGTTAATTCCTTCCAAACTCAGAAAGTATCAGTCCTGCATTTCTTTCTTCTGTCATACCAATACTCCACTGATTTACAAACAGCAGCAATGGATTGCCTTTCAAATCTTTAATTTTCTTCATATCGGATGTTCCTGTCAGTCTATCCAAATCAACATCCTTATTCTCAATCCAACGAATATGCTCATAAGGAAGATTCTCCAGACGTATTTCCACAT
>CAYVUF010000054.1:0-10365 GCA_964454605.1 uncultured Bacteroides sp. | reverse complement strand
TATGAGGTACCGTATTATGAATACGGTGAAATGGCGATTGTCGGACATTCGATGGGAAAACAGGACAGAACATCTCTGGCAGTTACCGAAGAGGGATTTGCAAATTCGATACGGAAACATTTGGAAGATTCTAATCAGTGATGGAGGTAGTGAGCATGGCAAAAATGAAAGTACATGAGCTTGCAAAAGAGTTAGATAAACAGAGCAAAGAAATTATTGCTTTCTTACAGGATAAAGGTTTTGAAGTAAAAGTTGCCCAGAGTTCAATTGAAGATGAAGCAATTGAACTGACAAGAAAACATTTTGGTAAGGCGGCACAGCAGACACAGCCAGAAGTGAAGGAAGCAGTCAAAGAAGAAACCAAAGAAAAGGCAAATGAAACAGCCGAAAAGCCAAAAACTGTGAAAGCAGAAAACAAGGCAGTACAGGAAGAAAAAGCGGCTGCCGGGGAAGAACCTAAGAAGAAGAAAAAAATCATTTTCGTAAGCAATCCCCACAATTCGAAAATGCCTGGTGGAAAGCCAAATCAGGGTGGACAGAATCATCAAGGCGGACAGAATAATCAGGGAAATAATGAGAGAAGACCAAATAATAATGGCGGTGGTCGTCCGGTAGTACAGCAGCCGGCACCTCATAAGATTATCCGTCCGACACAGAAACCGATTCCGGTAACTGCAGAACCATATGAAGTACGCCAGAAACAGCAGATGGAACGTCGTATGGAACAGAAACAGCAGGAGAAGCTGGAAAGGGCAAATGCGCAGAACCAGAACAGAGCCAATGGACAGGAAAGACCAAACAACCAGGAAAGACCAAACAACCAGGAAAGAAACAACAATCAGGAAAGAAACAACGGTCAGGGAAGAAACAACCAGGAAAGACCACGCAATAATAATAACGATAGAAGAAATGATGGACAGAATCGTCAGAATTATAACAATCATCAGGGTAACAACCGCAGTGCAGGAGGCGCTTCAGATAATAACAGAGGTTATAACAATAATGAACGTCCTCAGAGAGGAAATGGCGGGGCGGACAATCGATTTAAAAAAGGTGGTAATAACAAGGACTTTATGCCGGAAACACCTATCAAGGACGCTGAGAAGCACAGAGATGAAGAAAAACGTAGAATTAGTCAGGAGAAAGATAAACGCTCTAAGAAAGATTTGATTTACGAAGAGGATGAAATCGGCGGAAAGAACCGCAATAACAAAGCAGGACGTTTTATCAAACCTGAGAAGAAAGCAGAAACAGTTGTGGAAGAGCAGATTAAAGTTATCACAATTCCAGAAACGTTAACCATTAAAGATTTGGCAGATAAAATGAAAATTCAGCCATCTGTTATTATCAAGAAACTTTTTATGCAGGGACAGATTGTAACACTGAACTCTGAAATTACTTTTGAAGATGCAGAAAACATTGCCATTGAGTATGAAATCATCTGTGAAAAAGAAGAAAAAGTTGACGTAATTGAAGAACTTCTGAAAGAGGATGAAGAAGATGAAAGCACCATGGTGTCCAGACCACCAGTTATCTGCGTTATGGGACACGTCGACCATGGTAAAACGTCTCTTCTGGATGCAATCCGTAAAACCAATGTAACAGATAGGGAAGCTGGCGGTATTACACAGGCAATCGGTGCATATACAGTAACTGCAAACAATCAGAAAATTACATTCTTAGATACACCAGGACACGAAGCCTTTACCGCAATGCGTATGCGTGGTGCAAATTCTACGGATATTGCAGTTCTGGTAGTCGCAGCAGATGATGGTGTTATGCCGCAGACGGTAGAAGCCATCAATCATGCTAAGGCAGCAGGCATTGAAATCATTGTTGCAGTGAATAAGATTGATAAGCCAAGTGCAAACATCGACCGGGTAAAACAGGAAATGACAGAATACGAATTGATTCCGGTAGACTGGGGCGGTTCTACTGAGTTCGTACCGGTTTCTGCAAAATCGGGAGAAGGAATTGATACTTTATTAGAAACCATTCTTCTGACAGCAGAAATTCTGGAATTGAAGGCAAATCCAAACCGTAATGCCAGAGGTCTTATTATCGAGGCAGAACTGGATAAAGGACGTGGTCCTGTTGCAACTGTTCTGGTACAGAAAGGTACGCTTCATGTGGGAGATTTTATTTCTGCTGGAGCTAGCCATGGTAAAGTAAGAGCAATGGTAGATGATAAGGGAAGAAGAGTTAAAGAAGCGACTCCTTCTACGCCGGTTGAAATACTTGGACTTTCGGATGTACCAAGTGCAGGGGAAGTATTCATTGTTCATGAAAATGACAAAACAGCGAAATCTTATGCAGAGACCTATAAGGCACAGCATAAAGAAGAAATGCTTGCAGATACGAAGACCAGAATGTCCTTGGATGATTTGTTCAGCCAGATTCAGGAAGGTAATCTGAAAGAACTGAATCTGATTGTCAAAGCAGATGTTCAGGGTAGTGTAGAAGCAGTAAAACAGAGTCTGATGAAGTTATCCAATGATGAAGTAGTCGTAAAATGTATTCATGGCGGCGTTGGTGCTATCAATGAATCAGATGTTACACTTGCATCGGCATCTTCTGCTATTATTATCGGTTTCAATGTCAGAGTGGATGCAACTGCAAAAGCAACAGCAGAGAGGGAAGGCATTGATGTCAGACTGTATAAAGTTATTTATCAGGCAATCGAAGATGTGGAAGCAGCTATGAAAGGTATGCTTGACCCTGTTTATGAAGAGAAAGTCATCGGTCATGCAGAAGTACGTCAGATTTTCAAAGCATCTGCGATTGGAAACATTGCAGGTTCTTACGTACTGGATGGTGAATTTAAACGAGGATGTAAGATTCGTATTACCAGAGAAGGCGAACAGATTTATGAAGGCGAGTTAGCTTCTTTGAAGAGATTTAAAGATGATGTAAAAGAAGTGAAAGCAGGATTTGAATGTGGTCTTGTCTTTGATGGCTTTGATAAAATGCAGGAATTAGATATTGTAGAAGCATATATTATGGTAGAAGTACCAAGAGATTAACTCAGAAGTACCGGAGGTATGAAATATGCGTAAAAATAGTATTAAAAATACCCGTATCAATGGAGAGGTGCAGAGAGTTCTGGCAGAAATCATTCGTGGGGAAATCAAAGACCCACGAATTGGTGAGCTGACTTCGGTTGTAGCAGTGGAAGTAGCACCAGATTTGAAAACCTGTAAAGCATGGATTAGTGTGTTCGGGGATGAAAAAGTTCAGGAAGATACCCTTGCAGGCTTGAACAGTGCAGAGGGATTTATCCGCAACCAGCTTGCCAGAAAATTAAATCTGCGCAATACGCCGCAGATACGCTTTATTATGGACCAGTCCATTGCATATGGTGTTACGATGTCCAAATTGATTGATGATGTAAACGAAGCAATTCCGGAAAGGGAAGAGGCAGAGGAATGAAAATCATAGAAGATGTAAAAGAGGCAAAAACCATAGGTATCAGCGGTCATGTCAGACCAGATGGTGATTGTGTCGGCGCTGTAATGGGTTTGTATCTTTATCTGAAAAAGGAATTACCGGATGCCAGAATAGATGTTTATTTAGAGAAACCGGCAGATATTTTCGGATGTATCAAAGGAATAGAAGCGATTTGTACGGATTTTGAAACCGACATGGTATATGATGTTTTTCTGGCATTAGACTGCAATGCAGAAAGACTGGGTGATGCCTTACCGATTTTTGAACGGGCTGGAAAGAAAATCAATATTGACCACCACATCAGCAATATTGGATGTGGTGATGTAAATATTGTAGAGCCAGAGAGAAGTTCTACTTGTGAATTGTTATACGAGCTGTTAGACAGTCAGAAGCTGGACGAAGAGATTGCAAAAGCACTTTATATCGGAATCATTCACGATTGTGGTGTTTTTCAGTATTCGAATACTTCGCCCAGAACCTTTGAAATTGCAGCGGAACTAATTAAATTTGGATTTGATTTCCCAAAACTGATTGATGAAACCTTTTACGAGAAGACCTATATGCAGAGTCAGATTATGGGAAGAGCCTTGTTGGAAAGCATCCGTTTTATGGATGGCAAATGTATTGTCAGCATGGTGGATAAGAAAACCATGGAATTTTATCAGGCAAATCCAAAAGATTTGGACGGAATCGTTAATCAGTTACGGATTGTAAAAGGAGTGGAATGTGCCATTTTTATGTACGAAACAGGTCCCTTGGAGTATAAGGTCAGTATGCGCTCCTGTGGAGCAGTTGATGTGGCAGCAGTTGCCATGCAGTTTGGCGGCGGCGGTCATGTACGGGCAGCAGGTTGTACCATGAATGGTACTTATCACGATAATATCAACAATCTGTCAAAAAGGATAGAAGAACAGCTGTTATCTTAAAAATAAATAGTATGCGCAGGAATGCAGATTGGTTCTGCCAAAGCTGCAGGCAATGGAAAGGCATGGTTATTATATGTATCATGGAATCATTAATATCTATAAAGAAGCTGGCTTCACATCTCATGATGTGGTAGCCAGACTGCGTGGTATACTGAAACAGAAAAAAATAGGACATACAGGAACGCTTGACCCGGATGCGGTGGGAGTGCTTCCTGTATGTTTGGGTTCGGGGACAAAGTTGTGTGACATGCTTACGGATAAGACCAAAGAGTATGTGGCAGAATTAAGGCTTGGCCTGACAACAGACACGCAGGATATGTCCGGCACTGTTTTAAGCAGTTGCCCGGTGTCAGTATCCGAAGAGCAGACAGCAGAGGCAATCAACAGTTTTCTGGGGGCTTACGACCAGATACCGCCGATGTATTCTGCATTGAAAGTAAATGGGAAAAAATTATACGAACTGGCAAGAGAAGGAAAAGAAGTAGAACGGAAAGCCAGAACGGTACAGATAGAAGAAATTGAAATATTACAGATGAATCTTCCGGTTGTAAAAATGCGAGTCAGATGCTCCAAAGGAACCTATATCCGGACTTTGTGCAGTGATATCGGGGAGAAGCTGGGATGCGGCGGAACCATGCAGTCACTGCAGAGAACCAGGGTAGGCGGTTTTGAAATGGCAGATGCACTGACACTGGCACAGGTGGAGAAATTGCGTGATGAGAACAAAATAGCAGATGTTATTCAAAGCGTGGACAGCGTGTTTGGGGACTTGCAGAGCGTAGTTGTTTTGCGGGAATTTCAGAAATTTATTGAAAATGGAAATCCTTTTCTTCAAAAGGATTTGCAGCAGCAAAACGGACCGGATGCAGCCTCATGTTTTCAACAGGATGAACAGGTTCGGGTTTATGATGAGGCAGGCAGATTTTACGGTGTTTATCGATATGCGTGTGACAACAGAATGTTTTATCCAGTTAAAATGTTTCTTACCACAGACTGAAAGCAGACAGCATGGCAGATGAAAGAAACAGACAGGACAGGCGAAAGAGAGAACGTCGGAAGACAAAGACAGCAGGAGAAAGTCAGAAAGGCATAAAAGGGAATGCAGGTTATACAGGGAACAACAGAGTTTGAATTACATGACAGAAGTGCGGTTGCTATTGGTAAATTTGATGGCATTCATCTTGGACACCAGAAATTGCTGGAAAAAGTATTGGAGCAGAAAAAGAATGGTCTGTTGGCGGTGATTTTTACGTTTGACCCATCTCCGGCGGCACTTTTTCAGGGAAATACTTTAAAGGAATTGATGACAAAGGAAGAAAAAAGAACTGTTTTCGAAAAAATGGGTATTGATGTACTGATTGAATTTCCGTTGACTCTGGAAACAGCAGCAACCCCACCGGAGCAGTTTGTCAGAGAGTATCTTTCCCACAAGTTGAAAGCAGCGGTGATTGCAGCAGGAACCGATTTGTCTTTCGGGAAAAAGGGAGCTGGAAATGCGAAACTTCTCCAAAGCCTTGCCGGAGAGTGTGGATACCAGGTGGAAATTATTGATAAAGTCAGTTTGGAAGGAGTAGAAATCAGCTCTACATTAGCCAGAGAAGCAGTGGAAAAGGGACACATGGATAAGGCAACGGCACTGCTTGGGATTCCCTATCAGGTACAGGGAATTGTGGTACATGGCAGAAAATTAGGAAGAACATTGGGCATGCCTACGGTCAATATAGTACCTGCTGAGGGAAAACTTCTGCCGCCCAATGGAGTCTATTTTTCCAGGGTAAGAATGGATGGAAAGGTCTATCCGTCTATTTCGAATATTGGTTATAAGCCGACGGTCAGTGAGAAAAAGCAGATAGGCATAGAAACCTATCTGTATGCTTTTGAGGGAGATATTTACAACAAAGAAATCGTTGTGGAACTGTTGTCTTTTCAACGGGAAGAACAGAAGTTTGAAAGTGTGGATGCTTTGAAAGCGCAGATACACAAGGATATGGAAAATGGGAGAATTTTTCACGAAAGTAAAAAGCAAGTAAAAGAAAAGTAAACCGGAGTAAAAGAAATGTAAAGGAAAAGTAAAATAAGTCTTGCCAGAGAATATATTTTGTTGTTACAATAAGTTTGTATGTGGATTGGGGAAGACACACAACAAAGGGGCAAAGGATAAAGATGAATATAGATATTATTCTTTCAATGGCAGGCGGCTTAGGACTTTTTCTCTTCGGTATGAAACTGATGAGCGACAGTATTGAGAAAGTAGCCGGAGCAAAATTAAGACAGATTTTGGAGCAGTTGACAACAAATCGTTTTATGGGAATTATCGTGGGTACTATTTTTACAGCAATAGTACAATCGTCGTCAGCCTGTACGGTTATGGTTGTCAGCTTTGTTAACTCAGGACTGATGAATCTGTATCAGGCTGCCGGAGTTATCTTTGGTGCGAACATTGGTACAACGATTACATCCTTGCTGGTTTCTTTCAAGTTAGAGAAAATTGCACCGGCAGTTTTACTGTTTGGTGTGCTTATGATGATGTTTACCAAGAAACAGAAGGTTATTAAAATTGGTGAAACAATTGTTGGATTCGGTATTTTGTTTATCGGTCTGAGTACCATGTCGGGTGCGATGTCTGGAATGAAGGATTCGCCGGCAGTGCTTGAGTTGTTTGCATCTTTGCAAGTACCTATTATGGCGGTTCTGTTAGGCTTTCTGGTGACAGCAGTTATTCAGAGCTCTTCGGTAACAGTCAGTATTCTGGTGCTCCTTGCGAACCAGGGACTTTTAGGGCTGGATATGTGTTTGTTCACGATTCTTGGATGTAACATTGGGTCTTGTGTATCGGCATTGCTTGCAGCTTTAGTTGGTAAAAAGGATGCAAAACGGGCAGCAACGATTCATCTTACTTTTAATGTGATTGGTACAGCAATTGTATTCGTTATTTTCTTGCTTGGCATCGACCAGATTGTTGCCATTCTGGGACAGGCAGCGCATTATGATGCGGGACGTACCGTTGCGTTTGCACATATTTGTGTGAAGATATTTCAGGTTATCATCTTAACACCATTTATGAATGGTATTGTGAAATTAACTTATGTACTGATTCCGGGTGACGACCATAAGGTGGGATATCGTGACAGTTATCAGTTGAAGTATATTGGTGAGAAAGTGGTTCTGAATCCGGCGACTGCAATGGTAGAGGTAATGAAGGAATTAGACCGTATGGCATCTTTGGCAAGTGAGAACTTGAATCGTGCCATGAATGCCCTGATTACGCTGGATGAAGAAGAAATAAAGGAAGTAGATGAAGTAGAGAAGAATATTGATTTCCTCAGTCATGCTATTTCAGATTATCTGGTAAAAATCAACCAGACAACCCTGCCAATCGAAGATATGAAAATGATTGGTGGTTTGTTCCATGTTGTCAATGACATTGAGCGAATTGGCGACCATGCGGAAAATATCGCGGATGCAGCCAGAAGAAGAATGGAAACAGGGGTTTCCTTCAGCAAGGATGCACAGGCGGAACTTGGCAATATGTTGGATATGGTTAACACAATTCTGCGTTTCTCCATGGAAATGTTTAGTAAAGGTACGGAGGAGCATATAGAAGATATCCGTAATCTGGAAGAAGCCATTGACGAGAAAGAGAAGGAATTACAGAAAAAGCATCTTGACCGTCTGACTCATCAGGAGTGTACACCAGAGGCAGGTGTTATTTTCTCCGATATTGTTTCTGGTCTGGAAAGAATTGGCGACCATGCTACCAATATTGCTTTTGCAACCCTTGGAGTAGATGCTTAAACCGTAGTAAATATCGTAAATGTAGGCCTTTGCGTAATGCAGAGGCTTTTCTTTTTGGGGTTCTATTGGAAAATGTTGCAAAAGACTGGTATTTGACAGGAATTATCGAAATTGCTATAATGACAACGAATTTGTAACAAAGTTGTAATATTTAGATGAGGTTTGAAGATGAAACGTAAGAGTTTATATGGTCTGTTAGCAACGGCAATGTTATGTCAGCCGATGCAGGCAGAAGCAGTACAGTCTGTATCCATGCAGTCCATTCTGGATGAAATGTCTGTTGGAGCAGATGCCATAGGGATAGAAGAGGAAGACTTAACGGAGAAAGACTTAATAGAGAAAAATTTGACCGAAAATGTTTCCAAGTCTGCTTTGCAGGAAGCACTGGGAGAACCGGTGGGTGCAGCGGCAGTGATAGAAGGAACGAAGACAGAAGAAGAATACGAAAAAGCCTATGCAGAGGCAAAAAATGCAAACTGGGGTTATACCAATCTGGGAATTGCGGAGGTAGACAATAATCTGAACATCAGGGCAATTCCGGCAGAGGATGGCAAACTGGTGGGTAAGCTGCCGAAAAATGCAGCCTGCGAAGTGCTTGACTCAGATGGAACATGGGCACATATTAAGTCCGGTAAAGTAGAAGGTTATGTCAGTTGCGACTTCCTTTTAACAGGTGTAACAGCCAAACGTAAGGCAGAAGAGCTGGTTTCCACAATGGCAATTGTCACAACGGACACCTTGAAAGTACGTGCGGAGGCGAATACGGAATCGGAGGTTATCACTTTAGTACCAAATGGTGAGGAACTGGAAGTAGCAGAAATACAGGATGAATGGATTAAGGTTTATCTGGATGATGAAGAAGTGTATGTGTCTGCGGAATATGTTGAGATTGATGCCAAATTAAATACCGCAATAACCATGACAGAGCTGTTGTATGGACAGGGGGTATCGGATGTCAGGGTAGATTTATGCCAGTATGCCAAAGAATTTCTTGGAAATCCTTATGTCTGGGGCGGAACCAGTCTGACAAACGGTGCGGACTGTTCTGGTTATGTTTTGAGTATTTTCAAAAAATATGGAATCAGTCTGCCGCATTCGTCAAGAGCGCAGGCAAATTGCGGAACAACGATTAAACTTTCTGAGGCACAGCCGGGAGATTTGGTTTTCTATGGAAATGGCAAAACCATTAACCATGTAGCAATTTACATCGGAAATGGACAGGTTATCCATGCCAGCAGTCCGAAAACAGGAATTCGTATTTCCAATGTATCTTACCGTACCCCGTTAAAGACGGTAAGAATTTTGCAGTAATTGCGGTATGACAGTGTCAGAATAAGAATCGAATAAGAATAGAATAAAAATCAGAATAATCTCATACAGAATTTGCTTGCAAAAGAGGTTCTCATATGCTAAGATGTAACAGTATGAGTTTTAGCCGATACTCAGAATTGGGAGAACTCCAACCCATTCTTAGCATTAGGCGGTTTCAGGGCAGCAAACAATATATTTGCCCGGTAAGAAAGGAGAAAAATATGATTTCGAAAGAAAAGAAAACAGCAATTATGAAAGAATATGCAAGAACAGAAGGCGATACAGGTTCACCAGAAGTTCAGGTAGCAGTTCTTACAGCAAGAATCCAGGAGTTAACTGAGCACTTGAAAGCAAATCCTAAGGACCATCATTCCAGAAGAGGTCTTCTGAAAATGGTAGGTCAGAGAAGAGGTTTACTTGCTTACTTGAAGGAAAAAGATATTGAAAGATATCGTACTTTAATTGAGAGATTAGGACTCAGAAAATAATAAAGAGAAAAGACGGATATGTAGCCGGATGCTGTCTGGCTTATTCCGTCTTTCCTTTTTTCGGGATAGTTATTATGGTGGAAGAGTCATCCGAGACCACAGACATGCATACAAATTCAGAGGGCTGGAAAGCGGCTTGTTTTTTGCGTTTGTGTTTGTAGTTTCGGCATCTTCTACCTGAAAAATATATTTTATTTTATGAAGGAGAGAAAATTATGTACAAGAGTTACACAATGGAACTTGCCGGACGTACACTTCGTGTTGATATTGGCAGAGTTGGTAAACAGGCAAATGGATGTGCATTTATGCAGTATGGAGAAACGACAGTATTATCCACAGCAACAGCATCTGAGAAACCAAGAGATGGAATTGATTTCTTCCCTTGCAGCGTTGAATAT
>CAYVUF010000053.1:4945-10476 GCA_964454605.1 uncultured Bacteroides sp. | reverse complement strand
CTCTTCTCTCTGCGGTTTGCTGTAATAACTGTCTGCCATCATCAGATACCAGTGGACTTCTTTTTCTACGGTATCTTCCGGGATGGAAAAAGTATATTCACTTTTTCCAATGTACTTAATGATATTGGCTCTGGCACCTGATTCCTCCAGTACCTCCCGTACTGCAGTATCTTTATGCTCTTCGCCTTCTTCAACGGTTCCCTTTGGCAGTACCCATCCGTCATATTTGTTATGATAATTTTTATAAAGAAGCAGTATCTTTCCCCGAAAGATAACGACACCGCCACAGCTTGTTGCTTCAATCATGCGTATTTTCTCCCATATGATAATTACGGATTCAGATAAGCATTAAAAATTCTTCTGGCAATCGGCACCGCGTAATCACCGCCAGAGCCTGCACCTTCAATAATGATTGTAACACATATCTGAGGGTCTTCCACTGGAGCAAATCCGGTAAACCATGCATGTGAATCCGTTTTTATACTGTTATATTCCGCAGAACCTGTTTTTCCGGCAGCAGTATACCCTTGTCCCTTTAACTTGGATGCAGTACCATTTTCCACAACCTGCGCCATAAGTTCGGTTACTGCTTCTGCTTCTGTCTGGGACATCAGTGTTCCATAAGTATTTGGCGAAAACTGTTTGATTACATTTCCATTATAATTCACCACAGAATCCACCAGATAAGGTTTCATCAACACTCCATCATTCGCAATGGCACTGGTAATCATATTCAGATGAAGGGGGGTAATCTGGTCGGTTCCCTGTCCGATACAAGCCTGCATCACATCCGAATCCAACGTATCCTCATCTACTGTAACCTTACTCTGATTATAGGCAAAAGTTACGGGAAGTTCGGTATTAAAGAGCAAATCAGACAGTGTATCATGAAACTGTTTCCGGTCAAGACTCATACCAATATTGGCAAAAGAAGCATTACAGGACTTCGCGAAAGATTTGGTAAAGTCTTCCCCTCCATGTACTGTTCCATGATAACAATTAATCACGTCTTCCCCCTGCACAAATCTGCCATTGCACTGATAAAAATAATTTTGGTAGGAATCCGGATTTTCCCGTATATACTCTAATGCTGTAATAATTTTAAACGTAGAACCAGGCGGGTAAAGTCCCTGGGTTGCACGATTTAACAAAACGCTACTGTCTTTATCTGCCAGTAAATCATTCCATATCTGTTCAATCTGGTTCGGGTCAAAATCCGGCTTGGAAACCATAGCCAGAATTTTACCAGTAGAAGGTTCCGATACAACAACAGCACCTTTATAAACACCCAGTGACTGATACGCCACTTCCTGCAAACGCACATCCAGCGTGGTAACAATATCATCACCTGGATATTTGATACCAGACACTTCACTTGCTACTTTATCCGACAATTTGGCATTTGACTGAATCAGATAATAATTACCAGCAGCTTCAATACCATATTTTCCATTGGAAGCATAGCCTACAACATGGGAAAACATTTGTGCAAATGGATATTCCCGCTTCTCATTTCCTTCTTCATCTGTAACGGTCTGGGCAAGTACCTGTTTATCACTGGCATAAATCGTACCACGCGTATTCTGGGAAATTAAAATCTCCTGTCTGCTATTATAGCTGTTGTTAATCATTTCCTGTTGATGTGTAACTGCGTAATAACAGGTATATCCCATCATTCCAAGAAACAACACAACAAATAAAGTAGTAACAAACCGGATTTGCCTACTCGTCTTCTTCCGTATCTTCAATTTCTGTTTCTGCTTTTCGAGAAGTTCGGCTTCTCTCTCCAGATTTCTTCTTTTTCTTTCTGACACGCTTTACTCCTTCATCCTGTTGGATAATATATAAACCTTCAATGATAAAAAACATAATCAATGTAGTGAGTACGGAACTGCCACCGTAACTGATAAGTGGCAACGTAACACCTGTCATTGGAATAAATTTGGTACCACCGCCAATGGTCAGAAACACTTGAAAAATGTAGGTAATACCAAGTCCGAATGCAATCAACTGATAGAAACGATCTCTGAGTTTCAGTGAAATATTCATAAACATAACAAAGCAACTGACACAGACCAGAATCATACACATGGCAAAAGCAATTCCCAATTCTTCTGCCACTGCCGAAAAAACAAAATCATCTTCTACATACGGAATTGCAGTCGGATTTCCTCTGAACAGTCCCAGACCAAACCAACTGCCACTGCTGATAGCGAACAAGGATTGTGTAATCTGATAACCCGCATCATCGATGCAGCTCCATGGGTCTTTCCATGCCTGTACCCGCACCTGCACATGTGAAAAAAACTGGTATGCTAAAACCGCCGCTCCGCATCCGCCGACACCACCAAGCAGCAGATATCCTATATTTCTTGTTGCAATATAAACCATAAAAATATACACGATAAAGAATATCAATGCACTTCCCAAGTCTTTGGAAGCCACCAGAATCAGCACATGCAGCCCTGCGATAATTGCAGTCAGAGCAACCCGTAGAACATCTGTGGATTCATAAAGTGCACTGGCAAGGAAAAAGACAAAAATAATCTTTACAAATTCGGATGGCTGAAACGTAATGCCGCCGATGGAATAAGATATCTTGGAACCGTTAGTAACAGAACCAAGTATCAGCACAATGCCAAGTGCCGCAATGCCAACCAAGGCATAAATCCACGTCAGATTCTTCAAAAATTTTAACTTATGAATAAAGAAAGGAATCAGCATACCTACCGCAATGGATACGGTAACAATAAAAAACTGCTTAATGGCTTTCTCATATGAGAGTCTTGTCAAAATAACAAATCCAATACTGAGAAGCATACACATATTATTGACAATCAGCCGGTTTCCTTTCGGATATATCATGTGAAACAACATTACTGTCGCAAAAAGCAGTATCTGCTGGAAAATATAGAAAAACAAATATTCTGCATCTCCTGTTTCAAAGCAGATAACCAAAAAGCAGGAAAAATGAACAAAAAACATCAATAAATTCTGTCTGGTGTAACACCCGCTTCTTTTTTCCTCATCAGAATGCCGAAAAACCAGAAAACATTCTAATGTATAAAGCGCCAGCAATAATGTAATCAGATATTTGGAAATTTCAGTAATATATAACTCCATATATTTTTACTCTACGCCTCTTTTATAATGTCCCGTTGTATATTCCGTAACCGGGAAAACATTGTTCTTTTGCTGATAATAATTTATTATTTTCTGCACCATATCACCGGATTCCCTGACAAAATCCAAACGAACCGCATACAATCCCATCTTTTTTATCTCCTCCCACTGCTTATGCAGGGAAAGCGGAAGTGAATTATAGATAACATTGTAACAATGTCTGCAATTGCACCGAACTGGAAAAATTGTTTTATATCTGTCCTGCAACAGCATCCAGTTCTCCGTCTGACGGTTCAAACCCTTCCCTGTCCCCTGGATAATGCAGGCATCCGATGTTTTTCGCAGGCAGTTTGCCGTAAGCATCATGGGTATGGTTCCATAAACAACCATAGATACTTCTCGTTCTGCTGTACTTTCTGCCAGCTTACGACATTCCCTTCCATTCAGCTCATAAGGCAGATACCCTTCTTTGCTGTAATTCGCCCAGAATGCAGCAGTTGCCTGATTAAAACAATACACTCCGGTGTCTGTTACTATATCATAACCATCTGGCAATTTTTGAACAAACATAACGCTTTCCAGATTGCGCACAAGAAATCCCTGTAAATAATCCGGAAAACATTCTGTCAGTTGTTCCAGATAAGCATTATCCCGGGAACGAATAATATAAGGCAGGGCAAAATATATCTGAACCTTATGCTTGGGGATTGCTCTAACCAATTCATCTATCTGTTCTTTTTGCTGCAAATAGAAATCACTATCGATATAAACCCGTTCCACATTCTGGGCAAGCACACTGCGTAGCTGTTCGAAAGTCTGTACTGAAGCATGCAGCTTGTACATCCTGTCAGCTAGTAACTTTTCTTGTATTTCCAAAGGACTTTCCGGTTCCGCAACCGCTTCTCTTGCCGGTACAATCCCCTGTTCTGTCATAAAAAGGTTTTCCAGTGCTTCTACCGCAGTTCTACGCAGTTCATTTATCTGTCCAACTGGCATAAAAACAGATTCATCCATTTCCAATACAACACTTTCCACTACCACATTAGAGTTTCCTGTTTTGGATAACCGTTTAATAAGGGACTCCTTATCCATTGGTTTTCCTGTTGCCTGCTGGACAATCTCTCCATAAGAAGTCTGGACCATCTTCTTTCCCTGAAAATCTGCCTCCAATTGAAGCATTGCCGGTTCTCCCACACGAAAAACACCTTTCAGAGCTACCGGTTTCTTTTTCTCACCCGAGAGATACTGATTAGCAATTTCCTGCAACAGCCTGTCATCACTACCAAGATAACTTGGCTTGCCGAATGTTATCATCTCTTTTCCATTATGCCTCTCATAATAGCCGGTCTGTATTTCACTTCGGATGTACAAATTGCGCAGCCGGTTCTTATCTTCTTTTGTTACCTGATAATTCTGGGATGTATTGGCATAATAAGCATCAATATATTTTCGATAAATAGCGGTAACACCTGCCGCATATTCCGGCTTCTTCATACGCCCTTCTATTTTGAAAGAATCAATCCCTGCTTCTATAAGCTGGGGAATATATTCAACGGTACACATATCTTTTAAACTCAGCGGATACTGCGCTTTTCCCGCATCTGCCCCCAATGACTCCCGTATCTGATAAGGAAGTCTGCAGGGTTGTGCACATCTTCCCCTGTTGCCACTTCTTCCGCCTAAAATACTGCTGAAAAGGCACTGGCCCGAATAGCAATAACACATGGCACCATGAATGAAACATTCCAGTTCAAGACCTGTCTGCTCTTTCATCTGTCTGATTTCACACAAAGATAACTCACGCGCCGGAACAATTCTCTGTGCTCCAATCTCTTCTAAAAAAGCAGCACCTCTGATGCCGGTTATTGTCATCTGTGTGCTGGCATGTAAAGGCATATCTGGAAAGGTTTCACGAATATACTGCCAGACCCCTAAATCTTGTATGATAACACCATCCAAAGAAGCCTCATACAAAGGTGACAGGTATTCGTATAACTGTTTAAATTCATTTTCTTTTACCAAAGTATTGACAGTCAGATAGATTCTTTTTCCGTAAAAATGAGCATAACGTAATGCTTTCACAATTTCTTCTTGTGTAAAATTATCTGCATAAGCTCTTGCACCAAATTTATCGCCACCAAGATAAACTGCATCTGCTCCAGCGTGAAAAGCGCCAAGCATTGCCTGATAATTTCCGGCAGGTGCAAGTAATTCAACTCTTTTTCCTGTTTTCATATAACTCCCATAACAGAAAGGCTGTCTTAAGAAGACAGCCTAAACTTTATTTTTTCACTTCTTTTAATTCGGTTTCCATACGAATCATTTTCTTTGCATTTTCAGTAGCTTCTGCTTGAAGATTCTTTACTGTTTTCTCAGTATTTTCCAGCTTAATCTGAGAAGCAATCAAT
>CAYVUF010000053.1:0-4935 GCA_964454605.1 uncultured Bacteroides sp. | reverse complement strand
AAATCATACATTTCTTTTTCTTTGTTCTGTAATTCTTCTTCCAGAAGGCTAATCTGCTGTTTCGCTTTAAAATAATCATCTGCAATATTTAATTGCAAAAGAACATTCTGCGTGTCTAATGGCTGTCTTCTAAAACTGTCAACCTTCCCATATTCAGTTACCTTGTTATTGATATACGAAGCTACTTTCTGTAAATATTCTTCACTTTCATATCCGCTTAAAGTAAAAACTTTACCACCGATAATAACTTCTGTGTCTGTTTTTGTTGACATCTGGACTTACCTCTCTAAATACTAAATATGCCATCTTGGCAAACCACCTATACTACATTTATTATATATAGCTTAAGTAGGATTTTCAAGTCCTAAATGATGATATGCTAAATCTGTTACAACCCTTCCTCTTGGTGTACGATTCAGAAATCCATTTTTCAGCAAATAAGGTTCATACACATCCTCTAATGTTCCAGCATCCTCTCCAATCGCAGCCGCCAGAGTATCCAGGCCTACCGGACCTCCATGAAATTTTTCAATCATCATAGTCAGAATATTCCGGTCGATATGGTCTAATCCCATTTTGTCCACTTCTAATAAATCCAAGGCAATATTAGCTACTTCTTCTGTAATGACACCATCATACTTAACCTGTGCAAAATCACGTACTCTTTTCAGAATACGATTAGCAAGACGCGGCGTACCACGACTTCTTTTGGCAAGTTCCCTTGCACCATTCTCCTCAATCGATACCCCTAAAATCTGTGCCGAATGCATAATAATCAGTTTCAATTCTTCCACCGAATAAAATTCCAGATGATGAATCACACCAAACCTATCCCGAAGGGGTGCTGTTAAAAGGCCAGCTCTGGTAGTTGCCCCCACTAAGGTAAAGTGTGGCAAATCCAGTCGGACAGAACGTGCCGAAGCACCTTTTCCAATCATAATATCAATTGCAAAATCTTCCATGGCAGGATATAGTACTTCCTCTACCTGACGATTCAAACGATGAATCTCATCTACAAAAAGCAAATCCCCTTCCTGCAAATTATTTAAAATAGCCGCCATTTCTCCCGGCTTCTCTATGGCAGGTCCACTGGTTACTTTCATATTAACTCCCATTTCATTTGCAATGATACCGGCCAGGGTAGTTTTGCCGAGTCCCGGCGGACCATAAAACAGAACATGGTCTAAAGAATCCTGCCGCTGTCTGGCGGCCTGAATATAAATCCGAAGATTTTCCTTTATTTTAGATTGACCGATATAGTCATCCAAATTCTGAGGACGAAGAGAACCTTCTATCTTAATATCTTCTTCCATTAAATTGGTTTCAATTACTCTGTTTCCCATTTTTCCCTCATATTGTGTCAATGCATTTTTTTGCATTTTCAATTAAAATAAATACTTTAATGCCTTTTTCAGAATTTCTTCCGCACTGGTAGTTTCTATAATTTCAACCTGTTTTACTGCTTTCAGGGCTTCCGAAGACGAATAGCCAAGAGCTACCAGTGCTTCTATTGCTTCCTTCTTCTCATTTCCAACCTTCTCATCTGATGGGGATGACAACGACACACTTTCTTGTTGCAGTAAAGTGTCCTCCAAAGAGATTTTGTCCTTTAAGTCAAGAATAACTCGTTCTGCGGTTTTGGCACCAACTCCAGGTGCTTTGGAAATAGCTTTGGCATCTCCAGCAAGAATTGCAAAGCGCAGTTCATCTGTACTCAGAACGGATAAAATAGCAAGACCACCCTTGGGACCAATTCCATTTACAGTAATCAGCTTTTTAAAAATTTCCAATTCATCCCTTGTCAGGAAACCATAGAGCTGAAAAGTGTCCTCTCTGACAAGTGTATAAGTGTAAATTTTGACAGAACTGCCAATATTCCCCAAAGCATCTGCTGTACGTGATGATATTTTAATATTATAGCCAATCTGGTTGACTTCAAGTACCAGATTATCCTCTGCGATTTCTGCTATCGTTCCTTTGAGATAAGCGTACATTTCTCTCCTCCAGTCGTGTAATATAAGGCATCACCTGTCTGACAGCAACACCAATCAAAAAACCGGTAAACACTCCGGCAAGCATTAAATATGGCAGATAGAAAACTGCTGCAACAGATTTCACAACCAAAACTGCCATAAGAAGTTGTCCTATATTATGAAATACACCACCGCTTACACTGATTCCAATAAGAGAAAACTTCTTCGTTTTTTTCAAAAGATACATAATCACAAAACTGCAGAAAGCGCCTGCAAGGGAATAAAGAATGGTATATAAATTGCTGAATAAAAAACCGGATACTATAATGCGAAGCATATTTACAAGTAAAGCCTCTCTGCCGCTGTACAAATACAATAGTAAAATAACAATCATATTGGGAAGCCCCAGCTTAATGCCTGGTATCCCGATTCCAAAAGGAAGCAATGATTCTATATAGGATAAAAGCAGGGAAACTGCTAATAAAAATCCTAATGTTACCGTTCTTTTCATCAATATACGACTCCGTCCAGTTCATTTTCTTTCCCATTTGTGATTTCTACTACCAGCCTATGGGGCAGACAAATAATACTTTCCCCCACTTTGGATATGCCAGTATGATGTACACAGATTTTATCAGGACAACTGCTTTGCACCATCTGTACTCTGCCTTCCTTACAGATAAGCAGATTATATTCCTCTGTTAAAGAAGGAACTGTATCGTGCCATTCATCCTTCGAAGACTCTGTCATTTCGACCTCATCTGTACCAGATATATGAATCAGATAATAATGCTCCTCTGTGCTGTCCAGCGAAATCTCTGCAATACTTTGTCCATCATAAAAAACACTTGCACAGCCGCCATCCTTACCAAAAAGTGAAAGACTAAATAAGAATAACAAAGCTATCATAACTATACCCAAAATCATACAGCAGTCCTGCTTTGTTATCACTTTCTTTCGCTCTGTTAATATCATTTTATCATAATCGAACATATGTTTCAACATGATTATGACTCCAATTTCTGTTTCATTTCATTTGCCCGATTCTGATAATACAGCTGTTTTTCTCTTTCTCCGGATTGTTCCGCGCAAGCCATACAGTTTTCACATAAAATCACACAACTTGTATGATTGCCCATAAATTTTTCCATTTCCTGAAGTGCTTTTTCATAAGACTCTAACGCCTGACTATATTCTTTGCATCGATAATGATATTCACCCACTCCAGTCAGTGCCACGCAGTACTGTGCCGGCTTTACTTCATTCCCCAGAGAAACCATATGCAAGACTCTGGCATAATATTCATATGCCTGTCTGTCGTTCCCTGCATTCTGATACACTGCGGCAGCGTTAAGCAATGCTGCCGCAAACTGTTCTGACTCATCCATCTGCAATTCTTCCATCAGAAGAAACATATCTTCGATGGCACAAAATGCCTGTTCAAATGCTGAAACATTCTGATAAAAACCAATCAGTTCATTACAGATAGTCAGGTAAGAGGCATAGTCTTTCTCTTTGTCTGCCTGTTCCAAAGACTGCAGAAAATAGGCTTCTACTTTCCGAATGTCTTTTTCCTCTGACATATCCTGTAATTTCTGATAAAAAGAATTTATATTCATAACTGCTCCTTAGTACTGTCCGTTAAATATCTGTGCAATTGGTGAATCATCCGAAAGAATAATGGTTTTATTTCCCCCATTCATACTCGTTTTCAAAGCATCCAATGCCCTTACAAAGGAATAAAAATCTGTTTTAACCGGGTCAGAATAGGCATCTGCCAAAATACGCATATACTCTGCCTCTCCTTCTGCAACCGTTGCTTCTGCCTGTGCTTCGGCATTGGAAATCATAATGGCAACCTCTTTGTCTGTTGTGTTCTCAATCATTTTCGCCTGTGAAGCACCTTCTGCTGTATACTGTGCTGCAATATTTTCTCGTTCTGAAATCATACGGGTATAAACAGCTTGTTTATTGTCATCCGGCAAATCAAGTTTTTTGACTTCAACGGTTACAATTTCAATTCCATACTGTTCTTCCACATCATTAATCTGTGTCATGATTTCTTCCGTTAAAGAAGTAATTTCTATCACTTTTTCCTCTGTTACCACTTCAATATCATTATTTGCAACATCTGTTTCTATTTCATCCACAGTGATTGTCATTTTGCCATCACGACTCTTAATTACTTCATCCTGTTTCATATTGGAAATCGTATTTTTGGTTGCATTGTAGACAATGGTGTCAATACGTCTTTCTGCATTCGAAACAGAACAGCTTAATGTCTGAGCAAATTTCAAAGGGTCTGTAATCTTCCATAAAACATAACTATCTACAATCATAGTCTTTTTGTCTGAAGTAATAACATCCGAAGAAGGTAAATCATACAATAAAATCTGATTCGGAATCGTATCAATGGATTCAATAAACGGAATCTTGAAACTTAGTCCTGCATCCGAAATAACCCGCTGCACTTTGCCAAACTGACGAACCAACTTATACTCATTTTCATGCGTAATAATCATGCTGTTCAATCCAACAAACAAAACTACTGCCAGAAGGACAACCAGAACAGCTCCCTTACCGGATTTTTTCTCTTTTGATTTCTTTTTCGTACCGTCTGAATTGAAACGTTCAAATTCAGCACTTGTGTTTTCATTTTGATTGTATGCCATCTTAGTTCTCCTCCTCCGTCTGATTCTCGGTTCCTGTACCATTTCCTGTATCGTTGATAGAAGAACCATTCTCAGATACAAAACTGTCTAATGGCAAAATGGTGTTGGTACTGCCATCAGAGCTTTCAATGATAACTTTTACATCCGGCAGAACATCTTCCATTGCTTCATAAAACATTCTTTTCTTCGTTACTTCCGGATATTTGATATATTCTTCATACATGGAGTTGAAACGTGCAGCCTGTCCGTTTGCCTCGTTGATACGTTCCTGTTTGGTTGCTTCTGCATCC
>CAYVUF010000052.1:0-10549 GCA_964454605.1 uncultured Bacteroides sp. | reverse complement strand
GTCTGACCGTATCTTCCGGCGCAACGATTTTTACTTTTTCTCCCAGACCGGTCAGCCAGCCGAAAAATTGTCCACTGACCGCAACCTTTACTCTGACCGAAAAGGTATCTGCTTCTCTTTTGCGCACAGACACTTCCTTGCCAAAACGGTCCATCACCACACCAATCAGCGAATTGTGAAACTGCAAGGTTACCACTTCCTCTGTACCACCAAACATACCGAAGGTTTTATTGGCATAATCCGCAATATCAAAACGGTCAAACAAATCAGCGCCTTCTCTTTTCTCTTCCTCCAAGACTTCGATATTTCCCATCTTGTCCACACGAAAATGTTTGATTTTGTTTTCTTCTTTATCATGTGCAATCAGATAATAATTCTCATCCTTGCAGGTCAGTGCCCAGGGACTTACCCGGTAACGTCTTCCTTCCTTACGCGGCACAAGCTGTTTCTCCAGATTCCATTCCAGATACTGAAAGCGAATCTGTGCATTATTCTGGATAGCTTTGTGTATATCATCTACATTATAATAAATACTTTCATTGGCAGTCTTCACACGATTGGCAACATACACCTGTCGCTGAAGCTGTTTTGCCTCTTCTCTGGATGCCATCTTTTCCAGTTTTTGAATCAATTCTTTTGATTTTTTCAAAGTAATAAATCGGGAAGACTGTACTACATCCACTAAAAGTTTCAGCTCTGCCAGTTCGAATTCCCTGCTCGCCAGATAATAGCCGCCATTGGTTCTGGATTTCACCAACACAATATCATAGCCAAAATCCATTAACTGGTTCATATCATCATAGATACTCTTCCGTTCTGCTTTAATATCATATTTCGCCAGTTCTTCAATCAGCCGCCCTGCGCTCATGTAATGCTGTTCATCTGTCTGCTCTGACAAAATTTTTATAATATATAATAATTTCAGTTTTTGATTAGATGTTTTCGGCATTTCCACCCATATTGCCCCTATATGGCATTCCTTCCTATCATCATATTACCAAAGTGAAAAGGTGTCCATTTTCATGAACACCTGCTTTCTACATTATTCGCTTTCGCTGTCAGAAGCGGTCTGTTCTACTACACCTTCTCCTGCGGCTGCAAGTTTAGCATCTTTGCTCTTACGCCATTTAATTCCAATCACACTTGCGATAATAACCAGAACTACAATAAACGCAAATAACAAAAGATATGACAAAAAAGCATTTAAAAACAAAACCAAATTATTCATTTCGCTCAACCTTCTCTCTTTTTCTACCTAATTAAAATCATATCACTAATAAAACCGTATCGTCAAGTAACTCTGTCCCATCCGCTGCTGCTGTTGCCAAAGTATCACATCTTTCATTTTCAGGATGTCCATCATGACCTTTCACCCACTCAAAAGTAACCTGATGGGGTTCCTTTGCTTTCAACAATCTTTTCCATAAATCTACGTTTTTCACCGGCTTATTTCCAGCAGTTTTCCAGTTCTTCTTCAACCATCCATCAACCCAGTGCGCATTAAAAGCATCCGTAACATATTTGGAATCTGAAATCAGTGTAACCTGACAAGGTTTTGTCAGCGCTTCCAGTCCCACAATTGCCGCCATAAGTTCCATCCGGTTATTGGTCGTTTTCTTATATCCTGCCGAGTACTCCCGTTCATGCAACACTCCCTTGGAATCCACATATTGTATAACAGTACCGTAGCCGCCCGGTCCTTCCGGATTTCCTCTTGCAGCACCATCTGTATATATTGTGACTTTCATAAACTAAACTCCATCCTCCGCAATCTTGTTTTCCTCACTCCATTTCCCGGTTTTCCAGAAACGCTGCGCCATTTTCTCAGCATTCTCTACTAACTTCTGATTATATCCCAGCACCTTCAAAAGTGCAATGGCATTACGAGATACTGCCGGTCCCTTTTGCAGTCGATAAGGAAAGAAAATATCATCCTCTACCATTTCTTCCTCAAAATGAAAATTTTCATAACAATCGTCCAACATTCTGGTCAATTCCAAATCATGGGTTGCCGCAAAACAAATGGTATTCTCCTGCGCCAAGGCTTTCAAAATCTGTGCAGATGCTGCGATACGTTCTACCGTATTGGTTCCCCGCAAAACTTCATCTACAAAACACAATATTTTTTCATCACTTCCTGCAGTGTTTTCTGCCTTCTGCAAAATTCTGCGGATAGATTTCACCTCTGCCATGTAATAGCTGTCACCACTTGTCAAATCATCCTGCAAAGACATGGACGAATAAATCCGGAAAATATTTCCCCGGTAGTTCTCCGCCAAACAAGTGTGAATTGTCTGTGCCAGAACCGTATTCACTGCTACTCCCCGCAAGAAAGTCGACTTGCCCGAAGCATTTGAACCTGTAATCAGAACACCACTTCTGACAAGCACATCATTCTTAACTGGATTTTCCAATAGCGGATGATACATCTGGGTTATCTCCAGATGTTTTTCCTTTTGCGGCACAAACTCTGGTATACAATAACCATTTTCCAAACCACTCCGGTATTCCCCAATCACCACTGCTGTTTCCAATTTTCCAATGATGGTAACCATTTCGTCAATTTCTGCAATGTGACTTCGGACAAGTGCAAGCATCTGATTAAACTTTATCAAATCCAGATAAAACATCATCCGCAGATAGTCCAGAATGGCTTCTATCACATTGCTGGAGGTAACTCCAGCCCTGCCTCCCGAACCCTGCATTACAAGAAAGGAATTTCTCTGAAAAGCCTCCAGTGCTTTCTGACACCTTAAAAGCTGTTCCTGCTCCTTTGCAATCTCTTTTATCGGTAATTTAGCTATTTTTTCTGCTGTTTCAAGCAGACGGAAAATATAACGAAAACTGGTGATGTATGGTTCAATCTGTTTTTGTTCCTTGTAATACCCAACCATATTACAGCAAAGTACCACAAGCAACAGGCAGATACCAATCTGCACCGAAAAAAACATAACTGCTATACTAAAAAGAACCAACAATACCGCTATATAATATTTCAGACTTTTTCGTTCTCCAAGACCATCCAGATAAGCAAGATACTCATACAAAGAATATTTTGACATCCTGCCAAGCCCCGCAAAATGAACCTGTAATGCAACACGTTCCTTTTCATTTTTCATAAAGTACTGAATCTTCTGTTCTTCTGCCTCCAGTTCTTTTCTCTCCTTTATAGGAGTTCGCAGGCGGTAATACAAATACTCATCTCCTGCAGCGCTGTGAGAATAATTCATTTTTTTATAGATTTCATCCAGATTCAGGTCATTCCACGTAATATCATCAAGTTGTCCCTCTTCTCTATGGTTCTGATAATACATGGAGATATGCGCACTAAGTTCATCCGCCCGATACTTTCGTTCCGGCAAAATACCATAGTTCTTATAAAGATTTTCTACAAATTTCTTTTCTCTCTTTTTTTCATCCAGATAACCTTTTCCCATAATAACTACAAGAAAAAGAATCATGGCAGCTGCAAAAGCTATATATTCCATCCTGTTTTCCTACTGTTCCAGATATTTTATATTTCTATATTTCCCTTTTCTTATTTCTGATATCTTTTTAGCAGATTTGATTTTTTATTTCATTTGCTTTTTTATAAATAGCATCTGCATCAATAAAATCTGCAAATTTACCATTTTCGTATAAAATCCTGCCATGAATCATGGTCATCTTTACATTCTGCTTACTGCCGCTGTAAACAATATTCTTCTGAATATTATGAATTGGCTGCATATTCGGCTGATGCAAATCAAGCATAATCATATCTGCAAGTTTCCCTTCCGCAAGAACGTCTGCATCCAGCAAGTTCATTGCTTTTGCACCGTTAACCGTTGCCATCTTCAATACCTCAAACGCATTTACCGCCGATGCATCCTTTTCACGCAATTTAGCAAGTCCTGTCACAAGAAACATTTCCCGGAACATATCCAGACAATTATTGCTGGAAGGACCATCTGTTCCGATTGCCACATTGATGCCCCGCTTCAAAAACTCGGAAACCGGTGCAATACCACTTGCAAGTTTCGTATTTGAACCAGGATTTGTAACAACGCTCAAATTTCTGGACTGGAAAATCTCCATATCCTCTTCTGTCATATGTACACAGTGGTAACCACCACCGCCATACTCAAACATTCCCAAAGAATCCAGAAATACTGGTGGAGTCATCCCATATCGCTTCTGACACTCTTCTACTTCCGATGCAGTTTCTGAAATATGGGCATAAACCGGTGCTTTGTATTTATGCGACAGTTCCGCTATCTGCTGAAGCAATTCCCTGGAACAAGTATATTCCGCATGGAAACCCAGCATATAATGAAGCAGTGGATTGGAATGATTCAGTTTCTGATGCATTTCCTCCACCATCTCAACTGACTGGCTGAAATTATTGACACCACCCACTTGTACACAGCGCATTCCCATATCCACACAGGCATCTGCAATCGTTTCCGGTGTCAGATACATATCGAATATCGAGGTGATACCACTTGTCAGATATTCTAAAATTGCTAACTTCGTCAGATGGTAAATCATTTCTCCGTTCATTTTCGCTTCTACCGGAAAAATTTGCTTATTCAGCCAGTCCTGCAGAGGCATATCATCTGCATAGGAACGAAGAACTGTCATTGCAGAATGTGTATGGGCATTTTTAAATCCGGGCATTAACAGGTTTCCTTCACAATCAATCTCCCTGTCCCAGACAATTCCCTGCAATTTTGTTTTTTTCAAAACATCATCTGCATTGCCGCCATCTCCTACATAGAGAATCCTTTCCTTCTGAATCCAAATCTCACCTTCTATAATTTCTTCTTTCTCCATGGTAAGAATCTTTGCATTATATAATCTGATATTCATACGCTTCCACTATAACCTTTCCATATAACCTGTCCATTGAAAGTACATTGCAGGAACAAATGTCATCCCTGCAGATTTGCCATTCCAAATCCTTCCGGCAAAAGCTGCTTTAATGTTTTCACTTCAAATACCTCTGGTGATTTTGCAACAATAATCTGAAACTGCTCTGGGCTGCAAAATTCCATCATAACCTGACGACATACACCACAAGGGTAAGCATACTGCGTAATTTCCGCATTCACTGCGCCTCCCACAATCGCAATGGCATCAAACTTTCTTTTTCCTTCGCTGATAGCTTTAAAAAAAGCAGTTCTCTCTGCACAATTGGTAGGTGAATATGCTGCATTCTCGATATTGCATCCGGTAAAAATTTCTCCTGTATCAGTTAACAGGGCAGCTCCTACCTGATAACCGGAATAAGGCGAATAAGACAGCTTTCTTGCCTGTAATGCCTTCTCAATCAATTGTATTATGGTTTCTCTATCTGTCATAAAGTCCTCCTTTATGTCGATTTATTAAACCTAGAAATAATTGTTTGTTTAATTTTCTTTTAATTTTTGTCCATTTTAGTCTCGTGTTTAGTTTGCAAGTTTTGCATCATTTTATTAAATCAAACTTGCAAATTTAGTAATAGAATCGACCAGAAGCCTTTCAAACTTAGGTGCTACCGCATTTGCTGCTTCTTGCACTTCTTCATGTGTTAACGGTGCTACGTTCATTCCTGCCGCTAAATTGCTGACACATGACACACCACAAATTTTCATACCCATGTGATTTGCAGCAATTGCTTCCACAACCGTACTCATACCAACTGCACTTGCGCCAAGCATATGAAGCATCTTAATTTCTGCCGGTGATTCAAAAGAAGGACCTGTCAACTGTGCATATACCCCTTCAAAAAGTTCAATTTCATGTTCTTTGGCTGTGGAACGAATTACTTCCTGCAAATCTTCATCATACACATGAGTCATGTCCGGAAATCTGGTTCCTAATTCATCCAGATTCGCTCCAATTAAAGGATTCGGTGCAAAACAGGAAATATGGTCCTTGATTAACATCAGGCTTCCAGCATGAAATGCGGGATTGATACCTCCAGATGCATTGGTCAGGAAAAGAATCTTTGCGCCCATCATTTTCATCAGACGGGTAGGCAATACTACATCCGTAATCGGATAGCCTTCATAATAATGTACTCTTCCCTGCATCAGTACTACTGCTACTTTATTGATATAACCAAAAATGAACTTTCCAGCATGTCCTGGCACCGTAGATACCGGGAATCCATCTATTTCAGAATAAGGAAGTTCGGCAACTACATCAACTGTTTTAGCAAAATTACCAAGACCTGACCCCAGCACTACTGCCACGTCTGGTTTAAAATCTATTTTTGCCTTATAACACTCATAACATTTTAATAATTTTTCATATACTTGGTTCATTGATATCCCTCCATTAAGTTTCTGATATATTTATACTAGTATACCATTTTACAGCATAATAAAAAAGAGATATCTTAAATAAAATATTGGCAAGATATCTCTGTTATCTGTTTGGATAGCAATTGTTATTTAATATAATACATGTTATTTTATATAATAATGCATACCATTCCACCATTACTGTCGTTTACAATCTTCTGCATTGTTTCCTGCAATTTTATCTGACTTTCCTCATTTATCATGGAAATTTTGCCAGATATTCCGTCATTTACCAATTGTTCTACTGTTTTTCCGAAAATATTGGTTTCCCAGATGCCTTCATCACTGGTGTCAGCATCTGAAATATAGGCAATTAAATCTTTTGCCTGCTCTTCTGTTCCGACAATCGGTGATATTTCTGTTTCAATGCTTGCTTTTATCATGTGGATACTTGGACTCTCGGCTTTAATCTTGACTCCATATTTATTTCCTTGTTTAATCACCTCTGGTTTCTCCAAAATAATTTCTTCTTTGTCCGGCATAACCACTCCATAGCCTTTATAACGGACTGACTCCATGGCATGAAGTACCTTTGTATATTCCCGTTTCATCTTCGCCATTTCCTTCAAGGTGGTTAACATCTGATACTCACTGGTAATAGATTCTCCTACTAAATCGCTTACCATTTCATAATAACAGGTGTCATCTAAATCTAATACAATTTTTACGCTGCCCTCTGACATATCAATGCCATCCAATTTACATTTCTTGACATACTCACTTTCTAACGGAAAGTCTGCTCCGATAATATCCCTGACATTCGTCAATTCTCCCATCAGCTTCTTTATCTGAACAATCAATTCCTGCTTCATCTTATGGTCGTAAGAAAGCATCTCAACCCATTTCGGCATATAGAACTCAATCATGGTAAGCGGAAACTCATACAGAATATTTTCCATAATATGATTGATATCTTCTTTTTTCAATTGTTCACAGTTTACTGGCATAACCGTAACCTGATACTTGTCATGAATTTCATCTGCTATTTTTCTGGTTTCCTCCGCATAAGGTCTGGCTGAATTTAGCAATACCAGAAAAGGTTTATGAATTTCCTGTAATTCACGAATCGTTCTTTCTTCTGCCTCAAGGAAACTGCTTCTTGGCAATTCACCAAAACTTCCATCACAGGTCACAACAACGCCAATGGTCGAATGGTCCTGAATAACTTTTCGTGTGCCAATTTCTGCCGCTTGTGTAAAGGGAATTTCATCACCCGACCAGGGGGTTTTTACCATACGTTCTGTATCTTCTTCCATATGTCCTGCAGCACCCTCTACCATATAACCGACACAATCAATCAATCTGACTTTTACATCAATATCCGTACCTATTTTTAATCTGGCTGCCTCCTGCGGAATAAATTTAGGTTCTGTGGTAGTAATCGTTCTACCGCCCGCACTTTGTGGAAGTTCATCCTTCGCTCTCTCTTTGTCATGCTCATTGTCCATATATGGCAGCACCAATAAATCCATAAATCTTTTGATGAAAGTTGATTTTCCGGTACGCACCGGACCAACTACACCTATGTAAATCTCTCCGCCGGTTCTGTCCTGTATGTCCTTGTATACCGCATATTCATTTCTGTTATTTATGTCCATAATAATACCCCTTCCATACTTACTTAAATGTATGTGAAGGGGTTCTTCTTTATGACAAAAAGTTCTTTCTTACTCTGCCAGCTTATGAAAAATAATACAGTTAGGCTGAGGTACTTTTAACTCTTTTCCATTCATGACAAGCAGACCTTTTTTCAAATCTACAGTAAAGAATGTCATAGTATTCGACTCATGATTTAAAGAAACCAGATGCCTGTTATCCGGGAAAAGGTTGGCATCCTTTGGATAATCGCCACTGATTGGCAGACAGAATATTTTTTCTAACATACCTGTCTTGCTGTCAATCCGGTAAACAACAGTGCTGTTATCTCCTGCATTGGAACTTACCAGATAGCGAAAATCGGCTGATATATTTAGTGCACTAGCTGCTGAGCCTCCTGCATGGTAATCATTTAAGGTTGATATGGTCTGAATCTTCTCAAACTCCGGATTGTTATTGATTTCTTCATATGTATATACATCAATATAATTTTTGAGTTCGTGCACAATATATAAAAATCTGCCATCCTTTGAAAATTTCAGATGTCTTGGTGCTGATTCCTGCTCACTTCTGATAATATCAATCGGCTTCAACTTTCCGCTGTTATGTTCCAGTCGGTATACATTAACATGATCCATTCCCAAATCAGCAGCACACAGATATTTGTTATCCCTTGTCATCTTCACACAATTAACATGAGGTCTGAAATTACGTTCTGCAATACTTCCCAGTCCCTTGTGATATACCTCATCCGTAATTGTTCCAATGCCACCATCCTCACGCAGACGAAGCACTGTAATCTTGCCATCATGATATCCGCCTACAAACAGAAACTTGTCTTCATAATCCGTAGACAAATAGCAGCCTCTCATTCCATTGATACTGCCTTCATTGATAACCTCCAAATCCCCATTGGGAAGAATCCTGTATGCTTCTACACCAAAATCAGTAATGGAATATAAAAACTTCTGGTTATGGGAAATACTGATATAAGAAGAATTGGTAATTTCTACTTGATTTTTCTCAATCATACGACCATTCTGCATATCCACATCATAAATACGGATACCATAATTATCTCCATTTCCTATTGTATAAGTAGAAACATATGCTACATATTTTCCCTGTTCCATAGTCGCTTCCTCCATTCACTCACTAGCTTGATTTTATCATAAACCCCTTCGTTTGTTAAACACTTTTTCATCGGAATGAATGCCTTTTTCTCACTTTTTTGTTTTTCTCCTATATTTTACATACATTTTTCATAAATAATGTTGACATAGTGGTTCTTTCTTGTATAATGAAAGACAGTGTTTGTTTAGTTTTAGTAAACTTTAAGTTTATTATCACTGAATTTCACAAGAAAGGACAGTGAGCACGATGGATTCCTCCAATAAAATGGAAATCGGAAATAAAATTAAAGAACTAAGAAACAAAAAAGGACTGACTCAGGAAGAACTTGCCGACCGTTGTGAGCTTTCGAAAGGTTTTATCAGCCAGTTGGAGAATGATTTAACTTCTCCTTCCATTGCAACTTTAATTGATATCCTTCAATGTCTTGGCACTGATTTACGTCATTTCTTCCACGATACCAAAGACGACCAGATTGTTTTTGGTGCTTCAGATTATTTTGAAAAAATTGACAACGACCTGCACAACAAAATTGAATGGATTATTCCCAATGCCCAGAAAAATGAAATGGAGCCTATACGTGTCACTTTAGAAGCAGGCGGCTCTACCTACCCTGACCTTCCTCATGAGGGGGAAGAATTTGGTTATGTTTTGTCAGGAACGATTTATATTGTAATCGGTGAACAGACATTGAAAGCAAAAAAAGGGGAATCCTTCTATTTCAGACCGGATTCCAGACATTATATCAAAGCAGGCGATAAAAGCGGGGCTTCCTTTATCTGGATAAGTACCCCACCAAACTTTTAGGAGGACTTTCCCATGCAGAAAGAATTGATTAAATTTGAACATATTTCCAAATCCTTTGATGGTGAAATGGTTTTGGATGATTTAAATCTGAACATACAGGAAAATGAATTTGTTACCCTGCTTGGACCAAGCGGATGCGGCAAAACAACTACCTTACGTATTCTTGGCGGCTTTGTGAACCCGGATAACGGAAGGGTTATTTTTGACAATCAGGATATTACCAACATCCCCCCTAATAAAAGACACTTAAATACCGTATTTCAGAAATATGCTCTTTTCACCCACATGACAATTGCCGAGAATATTGCCTTTGGATTAAAAATCAAGAAAAAATCCAAAAGCTACATTGATGATAAAATTAAGTATGCCTTAAAACTGGTGAATTTACAGGGTTACGAAAACCGTATGCCAGATTCCTTAAGCGGCGGTCAGCAGCAGCGTATTGCCATTGCCCGCGCAATTGTAAATGAACCGAAAGTTCTTCTTTTAGATGAGCCCCTTGGCGCACTGGATTTAAAACTTCGTCAGGAAATGCAGTATGAACTGATTCGTATGAAAAATGAACTTGGCATTACTTTTGTTTATGTAACGCACGACCAGGAAGAAGCCCTGACTATGTCCGATAAAATCGTAGTAATGAATCAGGGTTATATCCAGCAGATTGGTTCTCCTGAAGCCATTTACAA
>CAYVUF010000051.1:0-10785 GCA_964454605.1 uncultured Bacteroides sp. | reverse complement strand
GTATAGGCTATTATGGGATAGCTTTTTTAATAGATTATATAATTGTCCCGATGATAGGATAACGGATTAGAAAGGAGAATTTATTATGCCTAAAATGATAGATAGATATAATAAACAAATTGAGAAGATGTTAAACAATGCAGATGTTCCGGTACAAGAGGTATCGGTAGCTAGTGAGGAAAACTTGTATAAAAAATACGAAGACCTTTTGGAAGAGAGAACCAGAGTAAAAGTTGTATTCAGTGCAGGAGATGACAGAGGAAATCTTTCTTACATAGAGAATGGACTTACGATTATTTTACCATATGAAGAATTGGTTAAATCTGCGCCAACGTATGAGCCTTATATGAAGTCTAGATTCATTGGTTCCCCAGTAGATGTTATGGTAGATAGAATTGATTCAGATGCGGGGACAATTTATTTAAAAAGTGGTCGTGATGAGATAAGTGAGCGCCAGATTCAAGGAAGTGTCGTCAAAGAACTTGTAACAGAACTGGATAATGGAAATCATCCGAGGGTAATGGGAAGAATTATATCTATAAAAGGAGAAACAGCGTATGTTAATATCCTTAATTTAAATATCCTTGGGATGATTCATATCAAGCGTTGGCAGAAATCCTATTTAAGGAAAATAGAAGATATAGCAAAACCAGGTGATTGGTTTGAGTTTGATGTAATTTCGAAAAAGAAAGAAAAAGGACGTCAAACTGCGTTTTCTTTGAGCAGGATTAATTTAACGGAAGACCCATGGTTAAAAATCCCAAATGAATATCTAATGGAAGGAACGGTTATCACTGTAAGGTGCATAGAGAAACCTTTAGAGAAAAGTTATTGGTGGGGATTATGTGAGAGTATTCCTGATATTTATATAATGGGAGATTATAACAATCATGGAACAGTGACAGTTATGGAAAGTGCTCGATACCTTTGTAAGGTTGTAAAAGGTGATAGGGATAGACATATTTTAAAAGTGGTACCGTTTTCCATGGTAAATGATCGGTTTGCGAATCAAGGGTTAGTAGATTATTTGAAACGTGGTCAAAATAAGGGGGGAAAAGCAAATGGTTAATTCTAAGGAAAGTATAATAATCCGAGAAAAACTTAATCGCCCATATAGGCGTTACGTAGTTACACCGCAGGTAATGGAAAGGTATGAAAAAAGTTATCATTACGAGTTATATGACCGTCGTGTTTTAAAATTTGCAATGGATAACATTGGTAATGATTCCGATTGTTTCATTTTGTACGCAATCGCTCAAATGGGATGCGCTGATTTAGATACGGTAAGAAGTTTTTTATCAGCAATGTCAAAAAGAAATAAGCAGTTGAGTATTTCAAGTATGGATGATTCGTCTAGAGATTATGTGAGAAAGCGTATTTCTTCTTTGCATAACAATGGATTTTTATTTCGCTACTCATATCAAGTAGATTCTCCAACATCTGTAAGAGAAGGAGCGTATTTAAGTATGGACACTCATAGTCTTTATACAATAGATAAGATGAGTCAGATGTTTATGAATGAGCATTTTTCAAAACGAGTAGCTGTAAGAGATTGGTTGGTTGCGAAAAATATAGGAGAGCTGGTTTCTATGGGAAGTGCATCCTTTGTAGGAGCATCTATTGCAAATAGTAGTGATGCATTTGTTGAATATAAGAAGGGGGTATTTAAAAGTCGAACGATTGGCACATGCTATTTAAGTCTTGAAATTAAATTTTTAAAAGATAATCAACCTTATTATATTGGTGTTGTACCAGCTTATATGCATCATTATACAAATTTTCAGAGCGAAGAGGATTTTGAGGATGCGTGTATATATAAATTAAATTTGATAAAAAATTATCTTGATTTTCGTGATGCAAGAGGGGATGAATCAAGGATTGTCGTATCTGTGGAAAATAATGGTGATTTGATGGAATTTAGCAGATGTGTATCGCGTTATTTTAATACAATATCAAATTATTTAGACCGAATTTATCTTACTGGAGAAGGAGCAATAAGAGGAACCGAAAATATCAAAGAAGCATTTTTACGTTTGAATTTGGATGATGATGGTTTGATTGGATTTGAAGAAGCTGAGCCGGAGTTCATTTAACCGGCTCAGTTAAATTGTGTGGTAGAAAAAAGTATTATCAATATTGTTGGTGAATTACAATATAAGACATGGCACTTTGAACTATCATTAGACTATCTTTAATCATATTTTAATGGTATTCCAAAGTAAGATTCTAGTGCCTCTTGGTTATAAAGATGTAAAATCTGTTTAATTTTTTTTTGGCTTGTTTCATCTTTAAGGTATTCATGGTATTGATAGGTTTTCATCAATGACCTTACAGTAATGGGAGGAATTCCAAGTTCTAAACTGATTTCATGTAATCTTTTTTGCATCAAATAAATATTTAAAGGTTTGTTTTTTTTGTCTGATGGAAAAAGATAGGTATCTGCAGGAAGAGAATATGTATATAGAGCAATTTCACGCTGCAGGTCTTTATCTAAAGGTTGATAGTCAATTTGGTATGTTTTTTGACGATAGTAAGAAATCGTTTCTTTATTTTGTACATCTGACACTTTTTTTTCTAGTAACTGTGTACAAGAGATGCCTGTTTTTACCAGCATTTGATAGAGCATATAGTATTTTACGCCAGTCTTAAGTAAACGATCTCCAATTTCTATTATTAGTGCAGGTGAATCAATAGCAGGAGATTTGGACGTTTCTTTCATAGTAGAAAACCTTCCTTTTTATGGATAATAATTTATACATTATAGCATAAAAGGGGAAAAATATCAAAGAAAATAAAGGAGATGCCATATTTGGCAGCATAAACATATGGGGAAAAAATCAAAAATCATATTAGTTATAGCAGTACCGCTTGTTATTATATTATTCGTACTTTATTTAGTACTGAATATGTTGTATGTACCAGAAGAAGTTCCGTTGGTTTACCCGGAAAGTGGATTATCGGATTCTCTTTTTGTATCACAAAACAATGAATATACAGAAAATGAGAATCTTCCTAATAGTCATTCTTTTAAAACAGTACCCTATAAAATAGACATGTTTACCGGTGTTGGAGCAGAAGTAGGAAGTGGGACTGTTTATAGTGCGGAATTTTCAGATGGAGTTTACTGCTATCTTGCAGAATATAGTGATGAATATTCTTTAAAGAAAATTATAGGAGAGCAATTCCCAAAGGCGATTTTAATAGATTATATTGAGTCAATGACCTCTGTAACTACTATTGTAAGTGAATATGGCTACATAAATGGTTTTACAGCGAATTATCAGGTAGAACAAATATCTGTATCAAATGGCAATCAAAGAAGTATGAGCTGTTTGATTGGATATGCCCTAGATTTAGATGGTGATTATGAGGGGCAAAACTTATTTATTTCAGTAGGAACCACGGTTCAATCATCGGAAGCATTCTCAATTTGCAAAGAAGTGCTAGATACTTTAATGACGACGATTCGATATGACAATGTCCTCAAAGAAGAACAATCGAGGGCTGCAAAACTTGCTGCGCAAGAGATGGAAGATATAGATGAGGATGAGAATGAAGAAGGCGATGAAGCAGACTATTCTCAAGAGATGGATATAGAAGATGGAATTTATACAGAGGATATTGATGCTTCTAATGTAACTCAGCTACCGGTTAGTATTCGTGACAATTGCGATGTTGCTACTGTAACAGTAACGTGGACAAATCCAACAGATTATGCTGTACTTGAGTTGTTCTTTCCTGGTGGTGGAACATTTTGTGAACCTACGATGCAAGATTCAACATCTGCAACCTTTACGATGAAAAATGTGGAAGCAGGAACGTTTATGCTACATGTAAAAAATTACTTAGATTGTGGAACTATTTCAATAGATGTTAATGGTTCTGCTACAAATTCAACAAGTTATGACAATGTAGATAATGTTGGCACAACATCAGAGGTGCCGGTAGGAGAGGATGTTTTCGACGGTAGTAGTTTTGGAGAAAATGAATAGGAGGATTTAGAGGTGGCAAAGAAACTAACAATGGAGGATACTCTTAGTACCTTGTCTAAGTTATCTATAAAAGACAAGATTGTATTAATAACAACAGCGGCTGTGTTTGTTTTTGTCTGTATGATGTTTTTTTTCAAATTAATAACAGGACAATATGAGGATGTATCTAACTTGTTTCCAGAAAGTACCTTAGCGGATAATCCTTTGTATCAAAGTTATCAGTTTAAACGCTCAGACGATTTAACAGTCCCAATTAAATTTCCAACGATTCCCTATGGTATGTTTGTGAATGGTGAAGAAATTTGTGTACGAGAAGATGGTTGTTCTTTTTCTTATTCAGATAATGTTGATATTGTGGTAGTAGAAGTACAGAATGGAGTTGAAACAGATTCTATTATTAAGGATAAGTTATATATGTATTTGTTTGATGATACGGCAAATACAAAAGTAAAATATAAAGCAGCGATTGTAGATAATGGATTCATGAATGGATTGTATGCGACCTATGAATGTGGTGTTTACACCGTTGCGGGAAAGGAAAGATACATTCTTTCTTATCGGTATTATACAGGAGCTGAAAAAGACATTCTTTTCATGACGGTAACAGAGGATGATTTATGGTTTCTTTCTCTTAAAAATCTATTGGATAAGATGTTTTACACAATGTATACATATGATTCGGAAGATGGAAGTGTTTTCGTTCTTGAAAATTTAAATCAGGAGCCTACTTTGGAGAAAGAGGTAGAAATAGAAACGGAAGATATAGAAGAGGAGATAATAGAAGAGGAAGCAGAAGATGCATTATCAACTTATGTAGAATATGAAGGCCCGATTTCAGAAAAAGCAAAATCCCAACTGGAAAAAATACGTATTTTACGTGAAGAAAAGTCACAGAAGTCAGAAGAAGGTTATTTGCGTGGAGAAGAAAATACTGAATTTTATGTTTCCTATGATTATGAAAACACCTTAACGAATGCATATTTTATTTTTCATTATAGCGAAGTTTATAAAATACCAGGATATGCTTATTTATATGACCCAGAAGGAATAGAGTATGAACCACTTTCTGTTAACGATTCGTTATCTGGAGATATTATATTTGAGATAGAAGACCCTGCACAGGGACAGTGGAGCTTTGTAATAGAGGATGAAAGTGGACTTGGCAGGTGTACGGTAGACTCCATGGAAGCGAGTGCATACGAGGCATTACAGCAGCCTTTTAAAGAAGAGGAGAGAACGGCTCCTCCGGTAGACTGACGGAGGGTATGCTATGGGCGATAATCAAAATATTCCTGATTTGGAGGACCTGTTAGGTGCGCATAATGATGAAGGGGCGGAAAAAGTCAATGATTTTATCGAAGAGAATACGATAGGTAGGTTAAAAGCGGCAGTAAATAGTTTAACAGCAGAGATTAAGCGAAAAATAATTAAAGTAGTATTGGTGTTAGTGGCAATATTCCTAGTCTTATTACTTTTTATGTCGATTTTGATTCTTACTTATGGCGTGGTTATGAGTATTGGTGATAAGTTACGCGGATGGTTTATGGGGACAGATGGAGCAGCAGATGAGTATTATGATTATACGCAACATTTAGATGTTGAGGATGGACAACCACCACTTGATGATGATCCTTATTATACTGGTGCAATCCTTAAGGCAATACAGGAAGGAAAAATTAGCTGGGATAATGCCGATTTGATTGGAATTGACGATTCGGATTTTGAACATATATTGGAATATTGTGTAGCACACAACGAAAAGAAATACGAAGAAAATGTAATCTATTATACATGGTATCAGGAACGGTATCATGATACGGAGGGAAGGTGGTATAGACAATATACATCTCCTTATAAAAATGTGCTGTCAAATACAACAGTGAAGAGAATGGATATTGAGGGAGAAATGGATGATGATGGTTATTATCGTTTTGACCTTGAATGGCCGCTAGTGTTAGCAATTCTTAATATTACATCAACATCACAAGCAGAAGATTGGGGAGCATTAGGAGATTCTTATGAAGAGGGATATGATACCCCTTATATGCCAGATGTAGATGGATACTATTTTTCAGATGAACAAATCGAAGGGTTATGTGACTTTTTGGAATACGATTTTACTTATTATTATGATGCAGTGGCAGATACTGGTCATACAGAAACCAATCCTTATTTATTTGAGGATTTTGAAAATGGTCTAGGGATAGGATTTCGTTATAATAAATCGGAAAATGATCATGACACTTCAGTAGGAGAATATCATATACGCTATACACCGGATATTGCTCCAAATAAAATAGCAAACTGTTATGAATCATTTACTTACATATATGAAGAAGATGCAGAAACTGGACATAAAGTTTGTACTGGAAGGCGACATGAAAGAGATGCTAAGTTGTTTATCGAAATTGTATTGGAGTATGCAGATAAATATAATCTTCCAATAGAAAGTGGGAAAACAGCTTATGATCCGGGATTAGAAATATTTAATCATTTAATAGAAATGTGTATATTTCTACCGCATTCGGATCATGTCGTAACGAAGCTGGAACAGCTTAAATATGAATACTTGAATGATATAGTAATTGATGAAATTGAGTCATTAGAAAATGGAACGTATGTGATAAGTGAGGGAGTTCATTTAGGAATTAATACGGATTTTAGTCATAAGAATACTACCGTAGTGGAGCCAGACACTGCCTTTCAGATATGGCTTGGTGATTGGACTAATTCAAGAACAGGAAAAAATCATGAGGTGTATGATTTTTATAATGTAACAGTAGGTGCTAATACAGAGTTAACAGTATCCGATAATTTAACAAAAGAGCAGGTAAGGGAAGTCCTTTCCTATGCAGAAAAAAAAGCTGCTGTCGTTGGGAAAGATTTTAAGTTTACAGATGCAACGGATGCAATTTTTGAATGGCAGGAAAGAACAGGATATTCGGTAACAGGAATGCTTGCAATTATGACCCATGCGGAACATGGTTATATGGGTTATAATTCCAATCATTATAACTTTTTCAACACAGTAGCAAGCAATGGAGAAGCTTACTTTACGCAAACGAAAAATGGAGTGCATTGGAAAGATTGGCGAAAAATATATAATAATGACCTTGGAAAGGCATTAGCTGCACAGTTTGATGATATCGCTACAAGATATTGGGCGAAAGGACAGAATACTTATTTTAGCATGTGTTTCAATGTATGGGAAAATATTACATACGTAAATGGTGGTCCGCCGGAAGGAGTGACTACTTCTGAATTGGAAGGTATTCAAAATTGGTCTGTAATGACACATTGTTATTGTCCGTGGTGGGATGATACAGGCTATATACAGACAAATTATAACAGTAATTATGGATGGTGTAACAAATGTGCATCTGGAAGAGCAGAGATATTAGCTTTGGTAGGGAAATAAACTGTAAACATAAAGCATACCTTCCACAAACTAACATATGTTTACGATTTCCATAGCTTTTTTCTTTTTACGTTGTGTTCCGTCTAAGGACGGATTTGTTGTTGTTTTTCTTTTTTTCTGTCTTTTTTGCTTGCAAGGAGCGCGCCTCTTAAGGCGGCGCGGAAAAGCGGCATGCGCCATTAGACAAGGAGAACTGTGATATATTAGAAGGCGCAGGCAAGCGGAAGAGAACCCAGGTAATTGTAAACATAACATAGTTTGTGGAAGGTATGCTTCTATCTTAAAAGGAGATTTTATTACGAATGGTTTTTAAATCAATTCATCAAGATTTAGAAGGCGAAATTCTTGCAAAGCCTATTTTGATTACAAATAGTAACTTAGAACCTCAGATTATTTCTCCAGAAATGGTAATCACTAAAGAGATGATTTCATCATTACGCAACAGTGATTATCAAGGAGTCTATGTCCATGGTTCCGGCACCACTATTTCAGAATATGTTCTTTCAAATAGTATACACGAACGAACATTATATCTTCTGAAGCTTATTTATGAACCTAACCTGGATTCCTATCAGGAAATTTATGCCTTGATGGATGAAATGGTTCATATTATCCTAAATACAATTAAACGCAATATTTCCTTATTTTCTATTGTAAGTGATTTGTCCTATTACGATGAATATACTTACGGTCATTGCGTTAACGTATCGGCATTATCTATGATGATTGGATTGCAATTGGGTTTTTCTGAAAAAGTAATTTCTCACCTTGGCATGGCAGGAATCCTTCATGACATTGGAAAACAAAATATTCCTCTTGCTATTATCAATAAACCAGGTCGTCTATCTGAAGAAGAATTTGAAACAATTAGACAACATCCTGTTATAGGTTATGATTTTGCAAAAAGGCATCGGTTACCAGAAGATATCTGTCTTGGCATCCTTCATCACCATGAAAAATTTAATGGTGGCGGATATCCTTATAACTTAAAAAAGGTTGAAATTTCATTATCTGGAAGAGTTCTTGCTATCGCTGATGTTTTCGATGCGTTAACGCACAAAAGAAGTTACCATGAGCCAATAAGTGTTTCAGATACTATTGCCTTAATGGTTCAAACAAAAGATTTTGATCCTTATGTACTTTCTACTATGGAAAAAATAGCAAACCATTTGTTATGAGCATATGTTCGACTCTGTATGGCGTTTTTCGAAGTCCCATACATAAATTTCCACATAAAATTTATAAAAATCGCAAATAGGAGGATTTATAATTATGGCAGAAAAAAAAATTGAAAATTTATCAAGAGAACAGTTGTTAGAAGCATTATGCGTTGATGGGAAAAATGCAGATTCGTTTGCGGATGAATATAATATGGACAAACGTGCGGTTCAAGAATATTTATATAATCAAGGTTTTACAAAAAATCTTATTAAAAGAGAAAGTCTTATTTTTTTACGGGGAGTTCTATATGAGGAAGCTAATCTGGATGCAAAAGAAGACCTTATTTCACATTCTGGCTCTTTCATTACAGATGCCATTGCTTCTTATCTCTCGGATGCATTAAGAAAATCTGAAAAAGGAGAAAAGCCAAAACAAGTGCTTCAACGAATGATTTCTCCACTCATTAATTCACTTCTGAAAGAAGAATGGTTAAAATTGCTTTTATTTGTTGAAAACCAACCTATGCCAGATAGTATCTTACGCTATCCACCAGAAGGTTATCTAAATCAACTTTTACAAGAATATGCAGCTTCTTTGCCTTCCGGCTACAAGATAACCAAGGACTTTAGTATCACTAAAAAACAAAAAAGTTATATTCAAAGAGAAAATCCTCATAAGAAGTCGATTGACTCTCCTATTGGTGCCAAGAAAGAAGAAACCATTGTTGTTCAGGAAAAAGAAAAAACTGCCGATATAGAGCCCCAATTATTAAATGCGGAACTTATTACAATAGAGGACTCCAATTCCGCATCTTCAAATTCATTCGTCGAAAAGAATACTACGATTATAGAATGTGACAAACTAACCAAGGTGCCGGATGTTTGTGAAGCAGCTACCGGACAAACCAATGATTTCGTTTCTAATCCACAGGCACAAACAGAAGAAAAAACGGAAATATTATCAAATAAATCTAACACTACTATTTCTAATTCTAAAAAAAATGATTTGTCATCTCAAGTTCCGCAAAAAGAACATGTTTCTATTATGCCTGGGCAGCAGTCGAAGGGATTTTTGTCTCATGACAAAGGAAAAGATGTTCGAAAGCGTCCCATTATGGGCGATTCTTTATTAAAAGCTTAAATAATTACGAAAGAAGGAATTAATTTATGAACCGAAAAAAACAATCTTTATTGTTCTTAACCTGTCTAATTTCTTTATTAACAGCATGTGGTAAAAAAGATACCGCAATAGAATCTTCTCAAGTAACTGTTATGCCAGTTCAAACAGCCACAGAAACTTCGGACAATACAGCATCATCCATAGGACGTTTCTGCTATTACCCATACAATGAAGAATCACTTCTTGCTCCTGCAGGAACAAATGAGATCATCTTGTATTTTGAAAAAAATGATATTGTTCCAAATACCGGTTATATTTCAATTTACAATTCCTTTACTGGAATCCTGTATGACACAATTGATGTAAGTGACTCAAAAAGATGTATGATTGGCGATTTTGATGAAACTGCTATTCAATATTCTGGGTGGAATGATGGAAGTTGTATTCACTTGTTTTTTGATAAAAGTTTTGAACTAGATACAACTTATTATATAACCATGGAAGAAGCTTGTTTTATGACAATCGATGAGCAGGTATGTTCTCAAGAGCAAACACCAAAGGATGGACTTTTTTTCGGAACGACTACTTATGGTCTAAATGCTGCAGATACATCCGTTGTAGATATTTTTGCAATTGGTGATACGTGGAATATAGGCATATATTTAGATCAAACAGCTGTTTCGGCAATAATAACAGAATACGATGGAAGAAAAGTTTCTTTTGATAAAACAACCTTAACATCTTCCGGCAATTTTACTATTGAATTTCTTTCTTCAGGTGATAGCTCGATAGAAATATCTTTTTATGATGCGGCAGGAAATAAAGTTAATTCCGTTTCTTTTTCATTTAGCATCTCTGTTTGAAAATATTTCCTATCATCAAGGTCAAAATGATTTTTTCATAAGAATAACTTGTTGACCGGCATCTGTTGCTTGTTATGACAAAAGGATTATATAAAGTATAAGACTAAATGCAACAATAGTGGAAGTAGAAATAGGTGAAGACTAAAACCTTTCAAAGTAGAAATAAACTTTTTCACTTCAGCCACATAATTTTCAGTTTCTTGCAGTTGCTATTTATTACATAATTATATAT
>CAYVUF010000050.1:0-10834 GCA_964454605.1 uncultured Bacteroides sp. | reverse complement strand
TTCCAGTTTCTTCTGAAAAAGAGAAACAATATCGGAACCATCACTCCAAAAGCATATATGCCATTTTTTCGAAACAGCATCATACCTGCGCCGCACAAAACAAAAAATATCATACTTTTTTTCGAACCAAAAAAAGTTGTTTCATCCCTTCCCATCTCCAACAGACATATCATCAGCAAAAGGAATGCCATGGTAAAAATCGTATCTTTCGCAGAACAAAGGGTAAACATAACAATAACCGGGAAAAATCCAAAATACAGCATGGAAAACAACCGCAAACCTTTGGAAACTCCTTTTCTGCGCAGGTAAGAAAGCAGATAAGTAAATCCTCCGGAAACAATCCCCATCTGTACAAGCATATAGCAGACAATCCCCAGATTATAAGAATCTGTCACTTTATGCACGCCACAGATAATTCCGCCAAGCATTAACACATGCGCAAGCGGATGGTGAGTTGTAAAACTTCTGGTTGCTACCTGTAAGAACTCATCCTGCGCATCATAAACAAAAAATCCCGGATAAACAGCAAGCAGTACCGGCAGCCAGCAGCAAAGCAAAAAGCAGAATGTCAGTGCATTCCTATGCCACTCCTTTTGTATTGGCAGTTTCGGAAGTCTGATGTGCTCTGCTGCCTGTCTTCTCATCGGTTCCAGATTGCCGATAACATCCCACGCCTTCCGCACCAGAATGGTAAACAGGCAGGTGAGTACCGGAAGAGAAATCCACAGTTTCCAATCCTTGAAATTCACATTTTCTGCACTTTCCAACTGTGTCCCAAACAGCATTGCTGTGGCAAAAAGAAACGACCATGCTCCTGCAAGTTTCAACCCTCGTTTCTCTCGAAAATCAATGGTGGTAAGTGATGTACGCACTGCGCCCCAGCAAAGAAGCCAGACAAAGACTGAAAAAAAACTATTTGTAAAAGCAAGTTCATTCTCTTTCAGATTTAATATCTGCGGAAAACACAGCGTTCCTGTTGTTGCCACAACAAATGCGGCCATATTCAGTTTCACTTTTGCCCAAAAATCATTCTCTTTCATCCATACACTCTCTGATTACATATTGCGGCGAATTGTTCATAGAAATATAAATTCTGCCTATATATTCTCCAATAATGCCTAACATCAGCATCATCATGCCGCCAATAAATACAATGGCTGTCATAAGGGCACTGAACCCAATCACTACATCCGGATTTATCAGCTTCTTGATTACAGTATAAACTCCATATAAAAAACCGGCACAGGCAGTAATCACACCGATTACCGTCGCAATACGAAGCGGTTTAATACTAAATGCAGTAAAACCGTTAAACCAAAGTGCCAACAGCTTTCCCAGTGTATAACCTGAGGTTCCAATTTCTCTTTCTCTGTGATTCACATCCACGTTTGCAATCTTTTTGGTCGACCGGAGTACCAGACCAATCACATACGGATATGGATTTTCGTAGCGCAGCATTTCTTCTACCACAAAACGTCGTACCGCAAAATAACTGGAAATATAGAGTTCTTTCGGTTTTCCCAACATAACCCTTGTCATCAGTTCATTTACCTTACTGCCGAAATTGCGGAACCCAGAATGCTGTTTGTGCGCATAGCGGGCATATACCGCATCATAACCCTCTTCCAGTTTTGCAAGCAGTTTTCCCACTTCATCAGCAGGGGTCTGTCCGTCATCGTCCAGACATACCACATAATCACCATGTGCATACCCAAAGCCTGCCATCAAAGCCGCATGCTGCCCAAAATTTCTGGCAAGATTCACACCACAGACCTGTTTCTTCTGCTGGCAAATCTCACGAATAACTTCAAATGTATTATCCGGCGAGCAGTCATTGACTAATATAATTTCATACTGATATTTCCCCAGTCCCTGCATGGTGCTTTCAATTTCTTCCACCACATTGCCAATCGTCTTTGCCGAACGATAACAGGGGATTACAAAGCTAACTAACTGACTCATTTCAGACCTCTTCTCTTTCCTTCTTTTTCTGTTCAAATTCTTCTCTGGAGCACTCCATGAAAACTACTGTCCGGGCAACGCCCTCCTGCATGGTGCTTTCAATTTCTTCCACCACATTGCCAATCGTCTTTGCCGAACGATAACAGGGGATTACAAAGCTAACTAACTGACTCATTTCAGACCTCTTCTCTTTCCTTCTTTTTCTGTTCAAATTCTTCTCTGGAGCACTCCATGAAAACTACTGTCCGGGCAACGCCCTCTATCACTTTCTCTTCCTGCCTGTCCTTTATTAATTGGAATCCTGCCTTTTCATAGCTCTTTCTGGCTCCTATATTATCCGCAAATACCCTTAGAAAAATTTGGGTAAGCTGCAGCGTTTCAAAAGCATAGGCTAAGGCACTCTTTGCCGCCTGCGTACCGTATCCCCTGCCGACTGCATCATCTTCACCGATAAAAATGCCATACTCGGCACAGCCTTTCTTTCTGTCAATGTCCCGGAAATAAACACTTCCCACTGCTCTGTCGGTAGCCTTCTCACAAATCATAAACTGTACCACATAACCCGGCTCTATCTGTGTCCTAATCCAGTTTCTATGCCCTTCCGGTGTAAAAAGCTGCTGATAGATAAAATTATGTCTGACTCGGTCATGATTACGCCATGCTACAATTTTATCCGTATCAGAGTCTTCCAGTTTCCTTAAATAAATATCTCCCATGGTTCCTTCACCTCTATTGTTCTACCACCTGATAAACCACATAATCATCTTGAATCTGGTCTACCTGTTCCACTACTACTTTTTTCCCCTTGCTTGCATAGTAGGCACAAAGCCAGTTTTCATCTTTCTCCTTTTGCACGAACATATTCTCTGTTTCTGCAATCACATAAACGTTGTCCTTTGTAAGCAAGGCTTCTTCCGCTGTGGTAATCCCAAATTGTTCCAGCTTTTCATAATATAAGGGGCTCTTACACATCCATCCACCCATAATATCATAATTTGCAAGGGCACAATCCGCTGGCTCAAAAATTTTCTCCGAAAAACTCACCGTAGAATATACATCCTCAAAATAGAACGAATCCGGATGTACTTTACAGTACTGCATAATGGCAAGACAATTCGTATTTACCGCTTCCCTCTGACGAATGTCTTCCTTCGTCATCGCAACGCTTTCTGGCAGACAGCAGACAAAAAACAGGCTAAACAGAACAGCCGGAATCTGTATTTTCCCATAATTCCACAAGATTCCAGTTAATACCGCAAACTCAACAAGATACAAAGAATGTGTAATTCTTACAGGTTCTCTGCCCATCATTAGAATATACATCCACAAAACGGTACGGAATATCCCAAGCAATGCAAGTTCCCCGGTGATTTTCCATCTTTTCTCAGAAACAATCTGCCAGATGCCGGAAACTGCTGCGCAGAAATATCCCAGTAATATCAAATAATTGTAAGGTGCATCCTGACTGTGCAGTGTACGGTAAAGATAATATCTGCCCTTTTCTTCCAGACGTTGTGCAGTCCATTTGGTATCCTCTGTATATTCGTCTGCATAAGCCGCAATCTCTCCCAGCACTTCCTCATCAATGCTTTCATCAAGACCAAAGTTGTAATTAGACAGCAGTTCCTGCTGTGCCTCATGCAGTCCCAGCGAAGATAAATACTGGCTATGTTCTCCACTGGTTAAAACTTCATAATGATAATCATAAACTTCTGTCCTCTTATCGAAAAAAGTCAGAAATTTCTGCCACTCATCACTTCCATACGCAACCCCATCCAGTAATCGGCTTCCTAACATCCCCACCAGAATACATCCTAGCACAATTCCATATTTCCCATAATTTTCTTTGGTAAAAAAAGAATCTTCTTCCAACCACCGGAACAATCCTGCCAGACAAATCAAAGGAAATACAAGCAGGAGCATTTCGGTACGAAGCTGATAGGCTAGTACAACGAGTAGGATAGAAGGAATATTTTTCCAGATAAACTGTCTGGCGGAAAGTTCCTTCGGTGTAGTCAGAAACAAAACAATAGCCGCCGCTGCCATAACTGCCACTGTGATGGTATACTGTATCGCTGTCAGATGGGAAAGCATAATTCCCCACATAAAAATACTAAGCACTATCATGCTGCCCAATTTGGCCCCTATTTTCCTGCACCTGCTTAATAAGCGTACCCCGGTCAGATAAAAACTTCCCATCTGACAAAGGAACAAAAACAGGCCATACCAGGGAATTTCCCTGCACAGCCTGTAACATAAACTAATAACCGCCCCTAAAATATATAAGGTCTGCATATTATGACCATCTGGTGTTCCGGTGTAAACACCTGCCATAATATTTTTCATCATCACATCATCATTTAAATCATAATAAAAGTCAAAAAAGAGGCTCATCAGCAGCGTATTGACCGCCATTATCAGCATTGTTATGATACCGTTCTTATTTTTCTCCCAAAATGTATGAACCTTCATGAACTCCATACCTTTCTAACGGTAGAACATTTTCACCTGTTCTGTAATATACTCCACTTCCTCTGCCTTCAATGTGTAATACATTGGCAAGCGTAGCAAACGTTCACTTTCTTTGGTCGTATACTTATCTTCTCCATGGAATCTGCCGAATTTCATTCCAGCCGGTGCAGAATGCAGCGGCACATAATGAAATACCGCCCAAACGCCCCTTTCTTTCAGAAAATCTATCAGTCTGGTTCTTTCTTCCATGTCCTTGGTTTTCAGATAAAACATATGGGCATTGTGCGTACAATGCTCCGGAATATAGGGAAGTTCAATCTTTCCTTCTTCTGCAAGGGGTGACAACTGTTCCTGATATTCCTGCCATCTGTCCAATCTGGCTTTTGTAATTTCTTCTGCCAGTTCCAACTGGGCATACAGATAAGCTGCATTCATATCACTCGGCAAGTAGGAAGAACCATAGTTCTGCCAACGATATTTATCAATCTGTCCCCGGTAATATTTACTCCGGTCAGTTCCCTTTTCCCGGAAAATCTCAGCCATTTCAATATATTTTTCATCCCGGATTAACAGGGCACCGCCTTCTCCCATGCTGAAATTCTTAGTTTCATGAAAACTGAAACAGCCAAATTCCCCAAACGTGCCCAGAGGCTTCCCTTTATAGGATGCCATAATGCCTTGAGCCGCATCTTCTATCACCATCAGATGATGTTTTCTGGCAATCTCCATAATCTCATCCATTTCGCAGCCTACACCAGCATAATGCACAGGCACAATCGCTTTCGTACGTTCTGTGATTGCATCTTCAATCAGATTTTCATCGATATTCATGGTATCCGGTCTGATATCCACAAATACCACCTTCGCTCCTCGCAGCACAAACGCATCCGCTGTGGATACAAAGGTATAAGATGGAAGAATCACCTCATCCCCTTCTTTGATTTCTGCAAGCAATGCCGCAAGCTCTGTTGCATGGGTACAGGACGTGGTCAGCAGACACTTGGTTGTGCCTGTCTGTCTTTCTATCCATTCATGACATTTTTTCGTAAAAGGTCCATCTCCACAGATTTTCTGGTTTTCAATGGCCTCCTTCATATATTCCAACTCTTTCCCGGTAAAGGGAGGTACGTTAAAATTTATCATCAGCTTTTCTGCCTTTCTATCTTAAAACCACACTTTTTACACTATTTTATCATATTATTCATAAACCGCATAGCGCATATTGCAGAAGGTTTCCTCATAATCATGCTCTTCCATAAATTTTATCAAAAAACTCAGTTTTTCATCTGCCGCATAAGATGCTTCCTCCACGCCAAACCACTCATAGGCCTCTGCATCCTCACTGATATAAGCAGCAATCGCAGAAGACACTATCACAACCGGACGATACTGGATTTCCTTTTTCTCCATCTGCTTCTCTATCTCCGCCATATCTGTCCTAAACGCTGTCATCCGGTATGAATCCAAATCCGGCCAGAAAGTGGAAAGTGCAGAAGGCATATCCATAAAGTAAGAAAGTCCCGGAATTTCTCCATACAAAATAACCTTTCTGCCCGAAAATCCCTTTTCTTTCGCATAATCCGTCAAATCCTTTAATAACTGTGCATTTTCCTGATTGGTATAAATACTTTCTGCTTTCGGAATTCCATCTGCCAATGTATCTCTTGTTTCTCCCCAGACACCATCCAGAAAAACAAACTCTTTATGAAATCCAGCACTCTGTATCAGTACCATAATACCAAACAACAGAAGCAGTACTTTCCAGGGAACATGAAGTTCTCGTCCCTTTGTACTCACAAACCACTGCCAGACAACCCATAACGTAAAAGGTGCTGCCAGAAACAGGTTGTTCATGGAAGGGTAAACACCATTATTGCTACCAAGTGATGTGAGAAATACCAAGAGCAGCATTGCCAGTGCAAATATCTTCTTTTCTCGCCAGTTGGTTTTCTCTGCATCTGTCCCACAGTCTTCTGTGTTCCTGCCCAAAACCCAGAGTGAACACACTATCGTTGTCAATAGAAAAAGCACTGCCCAGAAATAAACACTACCATAATTATAATAACGAAAATCAAATGCCCCATGTCCCCAGTAGAAACGTATCAGAACCGCAAAAACCGCCACGCAAAGCAGCCGGTAACACCACTTCACCAGACCAGCATCCTTTTTCTCTCTTTCGACAAAACCATCCGCACTCTCCCTTCGTTCCGCCCTTTTCTTCCACCACCAGACTGTTACTCCATAAATTGCATACAGGAAAATCATGCCAGCTCCTGCAAACAACAGCCAGTATAATCCCTTGCTATATTCGCCAAAAACACCTGTCAGCATGGCAGTTGGTTTATAATCTTCTGCTTTATCCGTCATGGCAAACATGGTGTACACCATAGCAGGATATGCCTTTATGCCATACTTCATGCAAATGGTCACCAAAGGTACGCCAAAGCCAATCAGATAACCAGCCAGACAGGTCAGTGTATCCTTCACCACCCTATTCCATGTTTCCTGATACAGCCATGCCCCATACCATAGCACCAGTATAAAGGCTGCCTGTACCACATTAGGCATACGGACTGTCACATTAGCACCCAGAAAAATCCCAGCAAAAACAAGATAAAACTGTCTTTTTCTCTGCTGTGCTGACAAGCTATCACCTGTCAGGCAGATTCCTTTGTACAACAACAACACTCCTGCTGTCATAAAACCGTAGGTCAGATAATTATACAGAATAGTGGTAGGACACCAGCACATTCCTATGGCAACCATTTCTCCCACAAAAACAAGCCATGCAGGCATCTTTTTCCGCAACATAAAATAGGCAAGCAGCACCGTTGCCGAAACCAAAAGTCCTGTGTAGAAATACATCCCCACCAAAGCATCCCCACCAGGCAATCCCATCAACCAGTTCCCCACCACATTTGCCAGATAAGTAGCTACCATCCATGTTCCCTCCATGGTAGGAAAATATTGAAAATTAGCAAGACTATAAGAGGTGTCAACCACATCCAGTCCCTGATTGATTTTCGTCAGCGGATAAAACGCAAGAAGAATGACAAATAAACTGTTCTCTATGTAATTACGATATTTTTGATAAAATTCTTTAACCTGCTTCATTTCTATTTTGTTTTCTCCTCACAAAAGCCTGTTTCAGCCAGACAAATAAATAAGCTCTTACAAAATCTATAATGGTTCCCACAAGATAAACCACTGCTACACACACCAGCATATGGGGAAGAAAAAGCAGACTGTCCCTGACTTTCCCTATTTGCATCCATCCGCCCCATTCATAACGTACCAGAAGATGCTCGTGGACCAGATATACCCCAAAAGTATATGGTGCAAGCCAACGGACTGCCTCAGCAAATTTTCCTTCTTTTATCCGTATGTTTTTAAAAAGCATAAACAATCCCACTGACCCAAGCAGTACAAAAATATGATTGTAAGTATAAGGCATATCCGCATAATAAGAAAAAGCCGATATCCTTCCTGCAAACAGACTGGATAGAAACCATGTGCCAAAACAGCAAAGGCACATCCCAATGTACAGACACACACTATGTTTTCTGCTCTCCAGCCATTGGCATCCATACAGCCGCAAATAAGCCGCAATCAGAAACAGACAGAGAAACCAAAGCGAATCATATCCATATTTGTCCGTAATAAGCGGTATCGGGAAGATGGATTTGCCCACAGAAAGGAACAGCAGCAGCACAACAATAACCTTCTGCAGCATTTTCTGCTCCATATTTCTGACACCTGCTGCCAGAATCGGAGCAAACAGATACATCATGATATAAGCAGTTGCAAACCAGTAGTGCTCCGTTTCAATAGGAAGAATATAATTCACCCAGTCATACACACTCAAATCCGCTGGGGAAATCATCCCTACACACAGCATAGCTGCCGGAATGGCAATGGAATAAAAAAGAATCTGTGCAAGCAGGGACACAACACGCCCCGGCTTCCAAACAGATTCCACCAGAAAATAACCGCTTACCAGACAAAAGCAGTTTACTGCCACGATACAAAATGCTTCTAAAAGCCATGCAAGCAGATTCACACCGCTCTGACTTTCTTCATAAGGCACAGCAACATTACCCTTCACCAGATAATGAAGCGTTATAATCATAAGTATTGCCACAATACGCAGCAATTCAAAATTTGCCTGTCGTTTCGAAGCCATCTTTTTCTCCCCAATCACTATTTTTCTTTAAAAATCCAAATCTTGCTTAAAATATAATTGGTAATGATAACAATTGTCTGTCCTGCCAGTTTTGCAAGATAAGAATTGATGTCTGCCATATCTACCATCAGATACATCAACAGAAGCTCTAATAATTCTGTTGCAATTCTCGCACTGATAAAAGAAGTAAACTCTTTTATCAAATCACCTTTCCCTTCGCTTTTGCTCTTAAACACAAAGGTACGATTCGTCCAATAGGCAAAAATAACAGTCAATACCCACGAAAAAGCAGTTGCCAGCATATAATTCATATGCAGCAGGGATTCAAAAAAGAAATATAAAACATAATTAAGTACAAACGCCAAAAAACCAAAAATCAGATAATTGATTCCTTCTTCGTGCTTCTTATACATATCCCATCCATACTGAAATAATTTTTTCATTCTAAATAACCATGTCCTTTCCTGTTCAAACGATTTCCATTCGTTTTCTAGCGTTCTCTCGTTGCTTTGCCACCCTCAATCCGGTAAACCATGTCGCATTTTTCAATTGTCTGTAATCGATGCGCAATAATAATCAAAGTTTTCCGTCCATGCAGCCGGTTAATGGATTCCATAATGGCAGCCTCTGTATCATTATCCAGTGCAGAAGTAGCCTCATCCAGCACAAGTACCTCCGGGTCTTCAAATAAGGCTCTGGCGATGCCAATACGCTGTCTTTGTCCTCCCGAAATACGAATGCCTCTTTCCCCAATACTGGTGTCCAGTCCCTCTGGCAGTCCTCTGACAAACTCATCAAGCTGTGCTTCTTTCAAAGCCTGCCATACTTTGTCATCATCAATATCCTCATCCGCATAACCAAATGCAACATTTTTACGAATCGTAGAATCAATCATAAAAATAGTCTGCGGAATATAACCGATGTTTTTCAGCCATTCCTCATAATGTTCTCTGACTTCAACACCATCCGCCAGAATCTCTCCGCTTTGCAGCTGCAGCAGACCAAGCAGAATATCTACCACCGTAGTCTTGCCGGAACCAGAAGTGCCCACAATTCCCACGCTTGTTCCAATAGGAATTTCCATATCTGCCTGCTGAAAGATAAATACATCTGTGTTTGGATATTTGTAGGTAATATTTTTCAGTTCAATCTTCTCTTTGATATCCAATTTCTGAACAGCAACCTTCTTCTGATAGGTTTTTGCATTATAATCAATGTTTTCATCCCGTATTTCCGTCTGCAGATTATCACTGACCCCCATAAAAAACGGTTCAAAATAGGAAATGGATGTGAGATGATTATTGATACGGTTTGCACAAGGAATCAACCGCATGGCAACCATAGCAAGCAGGGTAATCTGAGGCATAATATCCACCACTCTGGTACCATTTATAAGCTGAATCATCATATAAAGAACCATGCCTGCAATGGCAACGGTTTCAATTAACAATCTTGGTGTGGCATTATATAAATTATAACGCTGTACTGCATTTACATAACCAGCACCACATTTGGCATACTCATTGATAAAGTAACTTTCTTTATTGGCAATCTTAATTTCTTTAATCCCCATAACGGACTGGTCAATCCATTTATAAAGACCACTGTAATAATCCTGATTTTCCTCACCTGCTTTTTTCATAATCGGCTTCAGAATACATTTAATCACTAAAAGTGCAACTACCAGAAGCACCGTAACGGTAATACTCATCCATACATCTGCCACCAGACTGACCGCCGCAAGGCATACAAACACAATACATTCGCTGATAAGCTGCAGCAGGGACAAAATCAGTCCGTACATATTATTCACATCAGAAGTAATATTTCTCTGGATAACTGCTGTATCTGCATTCAGATAATACTCATAAGGACGCTCCATAAAGTTAATCATCATCCTTCTGGATGTGGCAAACTGATTGGTATAAACAAAACGAAGCTGTACCTTCTGCTGGAAAAATAAGAAAATATTTTTCAGGGCAAACACAAAAACCAGTGCCGACATAACAAGAATCATCAAATCTCTTGTATTATCAATCTGAAAAATCCGACATACCACCTGCAGATACACATGCTTCTCTACTGCATCTTCTTCCAATACCACATTCATAACCGGCAAAATCAGGGAAACACCAAGTGTTTCCAAAACTGCACCGATTAACATGATAAAAATAAGAAATACCATTTTCTGTTTCTGTTTTTTATCCAGTAAAACCA
>CAYVUF010000049.1:0-10842 GCA_964454605.1 uncultured Bacteroides sp. | reverse complement strand
CTTTAAAGCTGGTTCTCGGATAAGCAGTTGTGACAATCATGGCACAGCCTGTCTGGAATAAAAAGACAACCGGGTCTTCGATTCCCCGCAGCAATAAATTTAAATTGACCGGAATCCCACATCCCGGACACGCTCCATGTCCCGGTGCAATACGCCCCGGCATGGCAGCAACCGCATTCAACTGACCTCCTGTCACTATCACACCCTGCTCCGTCTGTGTTACCTTAGTTGCATCTATCCTGGTGCTTTCTTTTGTCAGTGGTTGAAAGAAAAACTGCTCTTCCAGTCCGCTGTCGTCTGCACTGCCAACGCTTCTGTTTTGTCCCGGTTTAATTCCATAATAAGCAAAATCTGGCTGCGTTACATCACTGGCCATGTGCAGCATAGTTTCGGCATCTTCTTTGAAAAAATCTTTGCCCCCAAGTCCATAGACCAGACTCTTAATCTTTGCTTTACTGCCTGCCTTTTGCATTGCAGCACGTACCTCCAGGGACAGATTGCCGCCGCCTGCTCCATAACTGTCCTGCCTGTCAGCTACCATAATATCCTCACTGTGACCTAACAATTCTGCCAGCTCTTTTCCCGGAAAAGGCCGTAAAACGTGAAGAGTTGCTGCGCCCACTTTCTGCCCCTGTTCCCGCATTTCTTCCACCGTTTCCATTGCTGTATCATAAGAAGACCCAAGCAATACTAAAAGGTTTTTGGCATCTTCACAGCCTATGCCTTCTGTCTTACCGTACAATCTGCCAGAAATTTCTGCATAAGAAGCAAACAATTCCGGCAGCAAAGCATCTGCCTTCTCCATTGCCAGATGCATCTGATACCGATTATTTATCAAATCCGGCTCATTCATATAAGAACCTACCGTAATCGGATGTTCCAAATCCAGAAAAGGGTAAACCTCCTCTTTTTTCCCAATATACTCTTTTACAACCGCATCCTCCGCAAACCGGAAACAGCCGCCTTTCTGGTGACTGGTAAAAAATCCGTCATAAGCTACCACCACTGGAAGGCGTACCTGTTCTGCCAGTTTCAATGCAATCACGTTAAAGTCATACACCTGCTGTATGGTCACTGCAAACAAAATCGGCCAGCCTGTATTCAACAGATACATAATATCACTGTGGTCGCCTTTGATGGACAAAGGTCCTGATACCGTTCTGCACACCACATTCATCACCATCGGATACCGGGTTCCAGACTGTACCGGAAACTGCTCCAGTGCATAAAGAAGGCCATTTGCACTGGTTGCATTCACCACACGTCCCCCTGCCACTGAAGCTCCATAGCAGATACCTGCCGCACTATGCTCGCCTTCTGCCGCTACCATAATCAAATCCGTTTCCCCATTTGCCCGCATAGCATCCAGATTTTCTGCAATCTGAGTAGAAGGTGTAATCGGATAATACCCCATCAAATCATAGCCAATCTGTTTTATGGCGATTGCCGCCATCTCATTTCCTGATGCATATTCCATAACCTGTTCTTTCATTATACCTCTCCGCCTCCTATCCTTTTCTCTGTCAGATAAGATTCTGCAGTCACATAGCCATCTGCTCCTGCTTTCTCATAAAATTGCGGCATGCAAACCAATTCCTGATTCGGCAGAAAGTACTCTTTCTGGGGATACTCTGACTCTCTCCCTTTTACCAATGCATTGACTGGACAGACATCTACACAGCGCAGACAGCCTTTGCAATGATAGTAGTCCAGACCTTGGTTTACCATCATTTCTCTGCCTTGAAATGTTCCGTTTGCAAATTGAAACACCATATCGGGACAAGTCGAATAACACAGACCGCAGTTAATACATTTCTCCTTATGAAAAATAGGAAAATATCCCTGCCTGGAAGGTGACAAATCCACAGCAACCGTACTGCCAAATCTGGGATTGATGCCTCCGATTGGTGCATTTGCATATCCCCACTCAGTCTGTTTGGTATTTCCGGCTTTTTCCGCCTTCTGACCTTCTGCTGTATGACCTGCAGTTTCCTGCTGGCTTAATTTTCTTACCTCCTCATACCCTCTTCTCATGCCTGCCAGATTGCCGGCTAATGCATCCGGATATTTTTTCCCCAATGTGTCCTGACATATCTTCTCTCCTGCTTTCAGATTCTCTAGTCCCATAATCTTAAGCGCAGCTCCCAGCATAACAACGTTAATTCTGGACCGGGTTTCGATGGCTATTTTCTGTGCCTCAACTCCGTAACAGATACCCTTGGGACAAAGCACCTGCTCCTGTCCTGCTTCCATTGCAATAATAACTGCTGTCTGTTCCATACATCCCTTCCAAATCATTTCATCCTTTAGCAATGCCTGATGAAAGACCACCAGTAAATCCGGCTCTACAACCGGAGTATGCTGCCGCAGCTTTTTTTCTTTTCTGCAATAACGCACATAGCCTTTTACCGGAGTGCCTGTTTTCTCAGAACCATAACTGGAAAAACTACTGCTGTTCACGTCCAAATATTTCATGCCCAGTTCGCCCAACATTTTCCCGCACAAATTCGCTCCCAGACCGCCAATGCTTTCCAGACGAATTTCATAATATTCTTTTCCGGCGGAAAGTTTCTGTTTTAAACTGTTTTCTTTTTCCTGTTCCATTCTCTTTTCCTTCCTGCATATGTTTCTAGTATCTGCCAATTTAGAGCGTATCTATTTTCTAAAAATCATTTTGCAAATAGTTTTTTCATCTGGCGACAGATTTATACCATAGAGAGAAAAGAATCTTTCCAAAAATCTTTCCTATGATGCAAAAAGACTTTACGGAAAGAATGTTCTTTCCATAAAGTCTTTCACATAATAATTCATTACAATAGAGCAGGTAAATCTGCTATCTTATCAATGACATAATCTGCACCGGCTTCTAACAACTGTTTTCTGTCAGCATTGCCATAGGTCACACCACAGGTATATGTACCTGCACCTTTGCCCATCTGCATATCCACTGGCATATCCCCAATCACCAGTGCTTGCCCGGCTGTGTAAGATAAATCCTGCAGGGTTTTCAGCACCGGGTCAGGATTGGGCTTTAGCAATGTCGTATCTTCCCCGCCTAAAACATAAGGAAAGTACGGTTTCAGATGCAGCTTCTCTAAAAATTCCTCTAACGATTTATTGTTCCTTGAAGTGGCAATCGTACACACAATATCTTTTGCTTTTAATTGCTCCAGCACCCCAATAACATCCGGAAATAAGACAGGCGGTATGATCGCCTTTGCCTTTTCAAAATTATTCCGATATGTTTGAACGCACACTTCCAGTTCCTCCTGGGTAAGTTCCGGATAAATTTTCTGAAATCCCAATTTCGCCGAAAGACCAATCGTAGCAGCACAGGTTTCCTCATCAGCTACCACCAATCCCAGTTGTTTCATGGTGTCCTGTTTTGCCATGATAATCGTATCTCTGGTATCCATAATCGTTCCATCAAAATCAAAAATTGCTAACTTTATCTCCATGTTTGTCCTCGTTTTCTGAAAAAATACATTTTATAATCACTGCCATAGCACAGTGCATTTTCACTTTAGGGGATTCTTCTGCCTCTCCAGCAATCTTCCCAGCACATTATTATGCTTATTTCTCAAAGAACAACTACGTATTGTTCCTAAGACATTCACGCCTTCCCCCAAGTTAAAATACTCTCTGCAATTGCATTTACAGTCATCTCTATACTATCTTCTATCACACTTGCTGTCAAAAAATGGTAGTTTGATATATCAACTTTATCCACGTCATATTGCTTATACAACAAATGTTCTCTTTGTCGTTCCAGTTCCTCTTGCTTCACCAATCCTTCTATCTCCATCATATCAGCTTTCGCTAACATTTGAAAAATAGTTTCCCTGTTCTCACTATGTTGATACAGCCACAAGTCAATCCCTCTGGCTTCCACATAGTATGCCTCTTTAAACTCTACCGAACCCATGGGTGGTATATTCTCCTTTTGAAACTTTCTCCAAAGTTTAATATCATTCCAGTAGTCCGTCAGACAATGTACGCATAATCCGGTTACAAAATCTTTGTAAACCTGCTCTTGCTTTGTCTGCATATAGTCACAGAAGATATCTCTGATATTACAGTTCCAACGCTGATAATCCTGCGTATCCCCCCATGTTCCACAGCCTTGAAACATATGTGACTTAACCTTCATGCTGACATCATAATCCGGATTTATATGCACCGCATCCGGTGCAACCGAAGCAAGAATAAATTCTGCTGGATTTTCTATCTGTGGCATATGCTTTAAAAGCCTGTATGCAATTTCCATATGTATCATCTGAAATGACATTGCTTCTCCCCTCATAACATTTTTTACTTTTTATCTCTAACAGTTACATCATTTTACTGTATATTTTCAACACTTCATTGTAATTTCTCAAATCAGATACCGGTAATATATTTGGCATAGTTATCATCCTTTCCATATGAATACTATATTACTTTTTTATTATAGTCAAAAAACGCTGCAAAAATCAACGCAGGTTTTTACAACGTTTCCATTATTTGCAGTGTCTGACCAGCGTAAAGTAAACCATACCTTCTCCGAAATACTAAAAACCCCACACATTTACAGTTTCCTGCAATGTGTAGGGTTCTCTATTTCTTGAATAATTATGTGTTACACAATTCCTTGTGCTTTCATTGCATCTGCTACTTTCAGGAAACCTGCAATATTTGCTCCTGCAACATAGTTTCCTTCCATTCCGTATTTCTTAGAAGCCTCATCCAGATTGTGGAAAATGTTAACCATAATTCCCTGCAATTTAGAATCTACTTCTTCAAATGTCCATGAAAGTCTTTCCGAGTTCTGGCTCATTTCCAATGCGGAAGTAGCAACACCGCCTGCATTAGATGCCTTACCAGGACAGAACAATACATTGTTTGACTGGAAGTATTCTGTTGCATCTAAAGTAGTAGGCATATTAGCACCTTCTGCTACTGCGAAACATCCATTTGCTACCAGTGCCTTTGCATCTTCTAAGTTCAGTTCATTCTGTGTTGCACATGGAAGTGCGATATCACATTTGATATTCCATACACCATGCTCACCATTTTTCTTCTCATGGTATTCTGCACTTGGTCTTGCTGCTGCATATTCTGTCAAGCGGGCACGTTTTACTTCTTTCACTTCTCTTAATAATTCCACATCAATTCCTTCTGGGTCATAAATCCAGCCTGTGGAATCAGAACAGGTAACTGGTTTTGCACCTAACTGCTGTGCTTTCTGAATAGCATAAATAGCTACGTTACCAGCTCCTGATACTGCAACTGTCTTACCTGCAATATCTTTACCATTACATTTTAACATTTCTGCTGTTAAATATAATAAACCATAGCCGGTTGCCTGTGTTCTTGCAAGAGAACCACCATAGGACAAACCTTTACCAGTGAGCACACCTTCGTATACGTTACGAATTCTCTTATACTGTCCATACATATAACCAATTTCACGTGCGCCTACACCGATATCACCGGCTGGAACGTCTGTATCAGCTCCAATATGTTTACAAAGTTCTGTCATAAAGCTCTGGCAGAATGCCATCACCTCTCTGTCTGATTTTCCTTTCGGGTCAAAATCAGAACCACCTTTACCGCCACCAATTGGCAGACCTGTTAAGGAGTTTTTGAAAATCTGCTCAAATCCTAAAAATTTAATGATACCTAAATTTACGGATGGATGGAATCTTAAACCACCTTTGTAAGGTCCGATTGCGCTATTGAACTGTACACGAAAACCATTATTTACCTGAACCTGTCCCTTATCATCTACCCAGGGAACGCGGAACTGAATAATTCTCTCTGGAACGGTTAATCTTTCCAGCAAAGCATCTTTTCTATATGCTTCCTCATCAGCTTCAATAACAACACGAAGAGATTCCAAAACCTCTTTTACTGCCTGGTGGAACTCTGGCTGTGCAGGATTCTTAGCTACCACCAACTCATAGACCTCATCAACGTATGACATCTTTCATATCCTCCTTTAGTTAAGTTATAAAATATAAAAGCCTTCACAAGTCAGCTCACACTTCCTTGCTCTTGTTACATTATAGTATGATGGAAAAAAATCTACAAGTAAGATTTAGCCAATTAACGTGTAAAATTTTTATGCGTTTTTTTATTCATTTTGTACAATAATACAAATATTCCGGTATAATTGTATACAATATCAAAGATATTCTTTCATAATTTCTATATTTTTTTCTTCAAAATCTATCAGTCTTTGTGCAAGTTCAATAGATTTTTCTTCTGCCTGCACATGGTGCTTTACCGATTTGTAGATATTTGTCATTCCCTTACTGCTGCCTTGAATCATCATATCCGCCAGATGACTGGTGGTAGTGTTTAATAACGTATTTGCGTAAATATTGCCCCGAAGCGCCAGGTCATTCAATTGATTGCTCCGATAAGTACCGCTGCCCTGGTCTATCAATTTTTCTACTGCATCATTATGAATTGCTGCATAGCCTATGGATTGCCTTGACAGTTTTATGGTAAATTCATTATCCTCAGTTTTGTCCAGAAGGCTGTCTATGGTAGTCATTGCTGTATGTGTGTTTTTCTGAATATCTTTTAAAAGTAAAATGTTATCCTGCTCCATCCATAATATTCCTTTCCGATGAAATAATGAAAAAAAGAGTATAGATTTTACTCTACACTCTTTATCATTACCATTTTTTGTTCTTTCTAATCAATTCTTAAATCTTATTCCACAAATTCGGATTTTACATAAGCAGTCTGTCCATTGTACTTAATCTTAGTCCAGCCATCTGCCTGTTTCATAACAAGTTCAAGTTCCTGACCAACGTATGCAGTTCCCAGTTTCTCACTATTCTCATTTGCAGAACTTCTGATTCGCACATTTTCTATTACCGTTACTGTACCAGTAGATGCCTGTGTACTGTTCTGCTCTTCCTGCTCTGTTTTGGTTGTTTCAGTGCTCGCCGAGCTGCTCTCTTCCTGTGTATCCTCTGCTGCTACTTCCATGGTTTCAGAATCTTCCAGATATTCACTCTTAATGTAGGCCTCCGAACCTTCATAGATGATTTTGCTCCAACCATTTCCTTTTTTCTCTACCAGTTCAAACTCCTCACCGATTTCTGCTTTTCCCAGTTTATCGGCGGTTTCACTGTCAGAGGTTCTGATATTCACAACATCCGTTGCTTTTACTTTGGTTGCTACGGTTATCATTTCCGGTTCTTCTGTATTCTCAGCAGTTTCTTCTGTTGCTTCTGCATCCTCTTCTTCCGCATTACTGCCTTCTACCTGTGCCAATGCTTCCCCTACGGACTTATCAATTTCTTCTCTCAAATCCAAAATATACTGTCCCAGTTCTTCATCTTCTGCCAGCATATCATTATAGGCAACCGCAACTTTATTATTCAAGTCTACAACGTCATCCTGTAAACTGACTTCCTTAATATATTTTAAGTCGCTCTCATTCTCTTCGCCATTGTAATTGATATAATACTTACCATTCTCATCTGCACACACATAGAATACTTTCAAGCCTGGAATGGTTTTCTCATAGTCTGTAAATTTAACCTCTGAACAGGCATACACCAGATAGGATTTCTCTACCGGACCTATTTTGGTATAAATGTCTAACTTCGGATAGGATTCGATATACTTACTCATTTCTTCTATCCGAAGAGCTTCGGTATTATCGATTTCATCTACTAAGGTTTTAATGGTAGCAACATCACCTTCTGCCATTGCTTTATAATAAGAATTCATTAACTCATTGATTTCCGGATACGCATTTTCTTCCAATGCTACTTCCGGTGTTGAAATAGCATTACCTGCCACTTCTTCCAACATATTATTTACAGATACATTTTCCTGTTCTTCGACTGCTTTCTTATTTGCATTAACGGCAATAACAATGGTAATGATTACGCAGATTGCCAACGCAACAGGCATGACAACCCTGGAATTTTTAACAATCCAGTTTTTGAGAATTTCTAACTTTGCCAGCAGAAAATCCCGAATATTGTTATTTGACGTATTCATAATCTACAACCTTTCTTTTTTTAAAGCGATGATGTAAAAATGCACCCGACAGGACTCGAACCTGCATCAAAGGCGTCGGAGGCCTACGTTTTATCCGTTAGACTACGGGTGCATATGTTTTTTCAGCTTCACTCTAGACCTGCGGTCTATCGTTATCCTACCAGCTAAAAGCAAATGATGCTACGCATCGCTTGCTTTTCTCCCGGTAGGATATGTTACAAATTTATTACATCATCCTGCTTATCATACCATAACAAGAAACAGTTGTCTAGTAATCAAATTATAAAGAAAAAATTTCCTCTTATTCCAGTATTTTAATTTTATCCGTCATGCGGTCGTAATAATATACATTATAAGACAAAATTTCTTCTGGTTCAACCTGTGTATCGTTCACTTCTTTCACCATGTCCTTGTAGAAAGTTTTGTCCATAAGACCGTTGTCCGGCACTAAAATGACTTCATGTACAGAACTGGGAAGGATAATCAGATTTTTATTCAGTTTTCTGGTTAACTCTTTCATGGCATCAGAATACAGAATAGATGCTGCTCCAAAAATCCGCTCACAATTGCTTAATACATACATCATGGAAGATACATCCTCTGGAATACCAAGTTCCTCCTCTCCGATATGCTGCTGCAGATTTTTCGATAAAAATTCCTGTATGATTTTCTTAATCGGCAATAATTCTACCGGCAAAAGTCTGTGCATATTCTGTTCTGCATCCTGATTCAAGGTATCGATATCAATCCCCCACATTACCAGATGACTGTTCCGAATCAGAATAGTTGCTTTCCCACAGTATTCTTCTTCCATTGCATAATAGAAAACGATAGCTAAATCGTTCCATTTTTTATAAGGGATATCCTCCAAAAGTTTCCGGTTACTTTCCAGATGAACCAATTTATATAAAACTCTCTTTTTCACTTTATCATATTGTGTGAAAAAATTCATATCCATCTGAATTTCTTTGGCATTTCTTTGATAAACGCACAAAATATCATAAATAATATCACCAAATGCTCTGCCCGCCTGATAATCTTCATACAACTCATCCAGATAGATGGTTGGCGAAACATTGCTGTCTTCTCTTACAATGATAATCCCTCGTAAAACCACACCATTATTTTTCGTAATCTCTTTGTAAGCAATTTCGTATTCTTTCCCCATTGCCTCTCTTAATGCACTGCAAACCTTTGTTTTAAATTGTTCAAAAATCACTTTGTCCTCTCTTTCTATTCTCTCCGGACAAAATTGAAAATCAGGAAAGTATCAGAACATTTCCTATTTCTTTCCTTTCACGCAAAAAAGACAATGGAAAAACTTCTCCATTGTCTTATAGGCTTACAAAATATATGCTCTGGGCATTTATACTCTGGACAGATACTCACCTGTTCTGGTATCAATCTTAATCACTTCACCCTGATTCACAAATAATGGCACCATAACCTTTGCTCCTGTTTCTACGATAGCAGGTTTTGTTGCTCCAGTAGCTGTGTCACCTTTGAATCCTGGTTCTGTATCTGTGATTTCAAGTTCAACAAATAATGGTGGTTCAATTGCAAATACATTTCCATTGTAAGAACAGATTTTTACCATCTCGTTCTCTTTTACAAATTTCAAAGCATCTCCTACTGCATCATCATTTAATGCAATCTGATCGTAAGTTTCTACGTCCATGAAATTGTATAAATCACCATCATTGTATAAATACTGCATATCTTTTCTATCAATACGTGCCTGTGGGCATTTCTCAGTAGGTCTGAAGGTCTTCTCAACAACACCCCCATTGATAATGTTCTTTAATTTTGTTCTGACGAAAGCTGCTCCTTTGCCAGGTTTTACATGCTGGAACTCAATTATCTGATAAACATTACCTTCAAATTCAATGGTAATACCATTTCTGAAATCGCCTGCAGATATCATAAAATAATCCTCCTAAATTTTCACAAATATAATTCTTTCTTAGTTTATACTATAAATTCCTATTTTTCAACCTCTTTCCCAAAAAAAGGCTAAAACTTTTTTCGGTATTCCTTCTGTTTCACTCCATTGCCCGTCTTGCTAGTTCCAGACAGCCCATGATTCCTTGATTATCATTCAGACTGGCCGGTACAATATAATGTTCCATATCTTCTATTTCTTTGGTTTTAATATAGTCCCCCAGTAAGGTTTTCACATAACTGCGAATCATTGGAAAAAGCTGTTCCTGGTGCATAACACCGCCGCCTAAAATAATCATTTCCGGTGACAAAACCATAATGTAATCCACCAGTGCCTGTGCAATGTAGTAGGCTTCCAAATCCCATACTTCTTTCCGGTCTTTTAAGGCAACTGCCTTCTGTCCCCAGCGTTCTTCAATTGCCGGGCCTGCTGCCATTCCCTCCAGACAAGTGCCATGATAAGGACATTTTCCTTCATAGGTATCATCACTGCGTTTCCGGATTAATACATGTCCCGCTTCCGGGTGCATCATTCCATGCAGCAGTCTGCCTTCTGCATACACCCCTGCTCCCACTCCGGTTCCAACGGTAATGTATATAACATTCTCTTTTCCCTGCGCCTGCCCAAAAGTTACTTCTCCCAATACCGAACCATTCACATCGGTATCAAAGCCAATCGGACAGCCAAGTGCCTTTTGAAAAGCACCTGCCATATCACAATTAATCCAGGGCAGTTTCGTTGTACTGGTAATATAACCAAAAGTTTCTGATTTCTTGTTTAAATCAACCGGTCCAAAACAAGCAATTCCAAGTGCTTCGATTTCTTTGTCTTCAAAAAACGAAATCAATTTAGGAATTGTAATCTCCGGTGTTTCTGTGGGAATGGAAACC
>CAYVUF010000048.1:0-10847 GCA_964454605.1 uncultured Bacteroides sp. | reverse complement strand
ATTGTCGATAAGGAGCAGATTGATGAGTTGCTTCGCGAGCTTCGAACAAAAACACCGGACGAAATTAAAAGATATCAGAAGATCATTAACAATAAAGAAGCTATTTTAGCAGATGCCAGAGAAAAAGCGGCAGCACTTATCAACGAAGCTACCGTACATACCAATGAGCTGATCAATGAACATGAGATCATGCAGCAGGCATATGCACAGGCAAATGAGGTTGTTACCCTTGCCACGAATCAGGCACAGGAGATTCTGGATAATGCAACCACAGAAGCAAACGGTGTCCGGGCAGCGGCTATGCAGTATCTGGATGATATGCTGGCAAATCTTGAGAATGTCATGACAACGACTTTGAATACCACAACAGCACATTATGAAAGTTTTTACAATACGATCAATGGATATAATGAAGTAGTCAAAGCGAATCGTGCAGAGTTAAAACCACCGGAAGTAGACGAGCTTTTGAAAGACGTTGATTATGATGATGGCGCAGAAGAGTCTATCAATCTGGATTTATTATAGGAAAGTATAACGGATATGTTTCAAAAATTCATCATAAGCCGGTTTCACAGGGAAGCCGGCTTATTATTTTTCACAATCAATTTTATTATCTTATTGGTCTGCACAGGTTGTTTTGGAATCGATGCGGATGCGATTATGAGAGTACAGGCAGAAGAACCGGTAGTAATTGTTATTGACCCAGGTCATGGCGGAGAAAATCTTGGTGGTGAATACGAGGATTATACGGAAAAAGAAATGACGATGGTGGTTGCAAATGCCATGAAAGCAGAACTGGAGCAGTATGACGGGATTAGGGTTTACATGACCAGAACCACCGATAAAGATATGACGTTAGAAGAAAGATGTGAGTATGCCGCTAGTGTGAATGCGGATTTCATTTTTTGTCTTCATTTTAATTTGTCCGAATATCACACCTTATTTGGCGCAGAAACATGGATATCTGCTTATGGGGAACAGTACAGCAGAGGGTATGCGTTTGCTGCCATTGAAATGGAATTACTGCAGGAGAAGGGACTGTATTCCAGAGGGATTAAAACAAGACTGAACAACAATGGAATTGACTATTATGGTATTATCAGACATGCTACGGAACGAAATATTCCCTGCGCTCTGATTGAACATTGTCATCTGGATGAAGAGAATGATAAGCCTTTTTATGACCATAAAGAGAAACTGGAAGAGTTTGGTAGACTGGATGCGGAAGCGGTAGCCAGATATTACCGTCTGAAATCGGATTCGCTGGGGAAAGATTTTACGAATTATGAAGTAACCGCAGTTCCCATTCCAACACAGGTTATGAAGCCGGATAGTACAGAACCGGATATCTGTATGATTGAGTTAGTGGAACAAAATGCAGACAATGGAGAAGTAACGATATCGGTTTCAGCAAATGATTACGATAGTGGTATGCTTTATTACACATATAGTTATGATGGCGGAGAAACTTTTTCCAGATTGCAGAAATGGCCGGATAAATCGAAAGATACGTTTCAGTTTACCATACAGGTGCCTTCTGGAGAGATTCCGCGTATTGTTGTAAATGCGTATAATGGTTATGATTTGTATACCACCAGCAACGAAATTGATTTACCCGCTGTCCGGTTTGGGGAGCAGACAGGAGAAGCGGAAACAGCCGGGGAACTAGAGGAAAAACAGGAAGATATGGGAAATACAGAGGAAGCCTTAGAGGCATCCAGGATGGATTCCCAACCAGTGCTTTCCAAAGACGACTACGAAGAAATTTCTTATGATATACCCGAGGAAGTTGAAGAACAGGCAGAACTTACGGTAAGCTATTTTGTAGGGGTATGTGTGATTTGTGCGGTGCTGGTTTTCTGTATGATTTTATCGATGATTGTGATTCTCAGAAGCTATAAGCGCAGAAAAAGGCGGCGAAGATATAAATAAGTGCTGTGCATATCGTTTGGATACATTTGTGCAGAAAATAAAGGGATAAAGACAGGTTGGTGTTTTGAATCATACTGTAAGTCTGTGCCATACAGGAGAAACCTCCAAAAGGGAGCAGAATCAGAACCATAGTAGTTCCTTTTGTGTTTACGGAACTGATACCGCTGGTAATTTCTAACATACAATTACAGAAATGCAGAATGAATTCTGGCAGCTTGTTAAGCGGATACAACATGATATTCAGAAGGTTGAAAAAAATCATATAGCCGCCTAGTCTGCTGATACCAATAAGTCCTGAAAGAATAGAAGCATCCAGGGCAGCAAGAACAGAAGGGGAATCCTCTTTTTCCATGGATGAAAAACGGTCTGGCTGAGGCGGATAGAGAGTCTGGTTGTTTAATCTTATTGTCCGATAAAAGGTATGGGATAAAAAACAGCCATATAGAAGGGGCACACCGTACATGATGCAGAGGGGAAGGTAATGTCCGCCTAATTGTAAGGTATTCATGACGAAGCTGAGAAAGTAAACAGGACCGATATTATTGCAGAAAGCAAGAAGAAAAGCGGCTTCTTGTTCAGAAAGTTTTCCGGCATTTACCAGTTCTCCGATGATTCTTGCACCCATAGGAAAACCACAGAGCATTCCCATAAATATTACATAAGAACCATTTAAGGATGTACCAAAGAGGCGGTGAAAAAGGGGATGAAAGAATTTAGCAAAGCGTTCTGTCAGGTTCAGACGAATCATTATCCCAGAAAGAATCATAAATGGGAGCAGCGTTGGAATCATGCGTTCCAACCAGAGAAACAATCCGGTGGAGGCATAAGAAAGGGACTGTGCCGGGTAGCGCAGTAACAAAAAGGTCAGATAGACAGCAAGCAGGGTAAATATTGTCTGTGTAAAAAGATAAGCAGTTTTTTTGGACATCATTTCCCGACTTTCGTAAAATCCCTTCGAATCCTTGTTTTAAATATATGTGAAGGAACGAAAAATATGCGTTTGGATAAATTTTTAAGTGATATGAAATGTGCAACCAGGAGCCAATTGAAGAAAGATATCAAGGCTGGTTTGGTATCGGTCAATGGGGAAGTAATACGACAAAATGATTTTGCCATAGATGAGAAAGCGGATAAAGTCACTTACAAAGGTGTTTTATATGAATATGAAAAATTTGTATATTATATGTTGAACAAACCGGCAGGAGTGGTTTCGGCAACCGAAGATAAGAGGGAAAGAACGGTGGTGGACCTGTTAAAAGAGGTGGGCAGAAACGATTTGTTTCCCATGGGACGACTGGATAAAGATACAGAAGGTCTTCTCGTTTTGACAAACGACGGCGCAATGGCACACGAACTGCTTTCCCCATCCAAACATGTGGAGAAGGTATATGAGTGTACCTTAGCGGACTGCTTGGATGAAGTACAGAAAGAAAAGCTGGAACAGGGTGTAGATATTGGAGAGAAGAAATGGACTATGCCTGCAACCGTTTCGGTGTTAGCAGAAAAAAAGATTGCATTAACCATCGAAGAAGGAAAATTCCATCAGGTAAAAAGGATGCTTCATGCGGTGGGCAATGAAGTGGTATATCTGAAAAGAGTACGCATGGGAGGACTTTTACTGGATGAGCAGTTAGAACCCGGTCAGTACCGGAAACTGACGGAAGAAGAAGTTTTGCGGTTGCAGGGGAAATAAGAGGATGTGAAAAGAGAAACAGACAGAAAAAGGAAGAGCGAAATGTTAAAGGGAATCGAAGCGGTTATTTTTGATTTGGATGGCTCTCTGGTAGATTCTATGTGGATGTGGAGAGAAATTGATATCGAATATCTTGGCCGATATGGCATTGAAAAACCAGTTGACTTACAGGAGCAGATTGAGGGCATGAGTTTTAGCGAAACAGCGGTTTATTTCAAAGAAACCTTTCATCTGCTGGATGAACTGGAACAGATTAAGGCAGACTGGAATCAGATGGCATGGGATAAATACAGCAGTGAAGTGCCTCTAAAAGAAGGGGCAGGCGAATTTCTTGCTTTTTGCAGGCAGAAAAAGATAAAACTTGGAATTGCAACCAGCAACTCCCGAGAATTGGTGGAAAATGTTGTTTCGGTACATCATCTGAAAGACTATTTTTCCTGTATTATGACAGGCTGCGATGTGGGCAAGGGAAAACCAGCACCAGATATTTATCTTGCAGTAGCAGAACAACTGCAGGTTTCTCCTGAAAATTGTCTTGTGTTTGAAGATATTGTGCCGGGTATTATGGCGGGGAAAGCGGCAGGCATGAAGGTCTGTGCAGTATACGATGAATATTCTGTTCCCCAGGATGAACAGAAGCGCAGATGTGCAGATTATTATATTCACGATTATCACGAACTGATTGAAAAAGTATAGAAAGAAATGGAGCTAATAAAATGGGCTTTTTACCAATATCCAGAGAAGATATGCAAAAAGAAGGAATTGAACAGTTTGACTTTGTTTATGTCATTGGGGATGCGTATGTAGACCATCCTTCCTTTGGTCATGCAATTATCAGCAGGATTCTGGAAGCACATGGCTATCGTGTGGGAATTATTTCACAGCCGGACTGGAAAGATGATAACAGTATTTCGATACTAGGCAGACCGAAACTTGCCTTTCTGATTTCGGCGGGTAATATGGATTCTATGGTAAATCACTATTTTGTTTCCAAAAAACATCGTCCAACAGATGCCTATACACCGGGAGGCGAAGCCTATAAAAGACCAGACCATGCAACGGTTGTATATGGAAATCTGATACGAAGAACTTACAAGGATGTTCCAATTATTATAGGAGGTATCGAAGCCAGTCTTCGCAGAATGGCACATTATGATTATTGGTCAGACCAGTTCAAACGCTCGATTCTTCTGGATAGCCAGGCAGATATGATTTCTTATGGTATGGGTGAAAAATCCATCGTAGAGATTGCGGATGCGCTGGCAAGCGGCATTGCAGTGAAGGATATTACGTTTGTGCCGGGTACTGTATACAAAACAAAGGATATTTCCGGTATTTATGACAGTGTCCTGTTGCCTTCTTACGAGGAAATGAAGGCGCAGCCGAAACGGTATGCGGACAGTTTTGCCATTCAGTATCAGAGTACCGACCCTTTTACCGGAAAGACACTGATAGAAGAATATCCGCATCAGATATACGTAGTACAGAACCCGCCCCAGAAACCACTTACGATGGAAGAGATGGATGCAGTCTATGAATTGCCTTATATGCGGACGTATCATCCTTCTTACGAGGAAAAAGGCGGAGTGCCTGCCATTTCGGAAATTAAATTTTCACTCATCAGCAACAGAGGTTGTTTTGGAGGATGCAGCTTCTGCGCCTTAACCTTCCATCAGGGAAGAACGATACAGGTAAGAAGCCATGAGTCTATTCTGAAAGAAGCAGAGCAAATGATAGGGGAGCCTGATTTTAAGGGGTATATTCATGATGTGGGCGGTCCGACAGCTAATTTCAGACATCCATCCTGTGAAAAGCAGATGACACAGGGAGTCTGCAAAAACAGGCAGTGTCTGTTTCCAAAACCATGTCCGAACATGAAAGCAGACCATTCTGATTATCTTGCTCTTTTGCGGAAATTGCGGGCATTACCGGGAGTGAAGAAGGTATTTATCCGTTCTGGGATTCGCTTTGACTATCTGTTAGCCGATAAGGATGATACCTTTTTTAAGGAACTGGTAGAACACCATGTAAGCGGACAGTTAAAGGTTGCACCAGAACATATTTCGGATGCGGTGCTGTCAAAGATGGGAAAACCAGAAAAAGCAGTTTATGAACAATTTGTGCGAAAATATGGTAAAATAAATGAGAAGCTTGGAAAAAAACAGTTTTTGGTGCCTTATCTGATGTCTTCACATCCAGGGTCTACGCTGAAAGAAGCAATTGAACTTGCAGAATATCTGAGAGATTTAGGATATATGCCGGAGCAGGTACAGGATTTTTATCCCACACCATCTACGGTATCTACGGTAATGTATTACACCGGAATTGACCCGCGGAATGGACAGGAAGTTTATGTTTGCAGGAATCCACATGAAAAAGCTATGCAGAGGGCATTGATTCAGTATCGGAATCCGAACAATTATGAACTGGTATATGAAGCACTTGTGAAAGCCGGAAGGGAAGACCTGATAGGATTTGACAAGAAGTGTCTGATTCGTCCAAGAAAAATCAAAAAAGCAGTTTATGACAAAGAAAACAGACCAAAGAATCACACCGGCAGTAGCAGCAAGAACAAAAAAGGGTCAAGCACCACGAAAACGATGGGAAAGAAAAAGAAAACCATTCGAAATGTTCACAGCCGCAAAAAATAGAAAAATATATAGGGTTATACAATAAGCAAAAAGGAGGGTATTTATGAATATAGCAATCATAACAGGCGCATCTTCCGGTATGGGAAAAGAATTTGCATTGCAGCTTGCTCCCATCTTGAAAAGAACCGATGAATTATGGCTGATTGCCAGAAACGGTGAAAAACTGCGTGAGGTAGAAACGACTTTAAAAAGTATGAAAATCATACCAGAAGTGAAAGTATTCCCCATGGATATTACCGATGAAAACAAACTGAAACAGTTTGCACAGGCTATGATGATACTGAATCCTAAAATTTCAGTACTGGTTAATTGTGCCGGTGTGGGAGTTTATGGAGCGTTTGAGAAGCAAAGCAGGGAAGAAACCGCAGAAATGGTTCGCCTGAATGTACTGGCGTTAACACAGCTTACCAAAATCTGTCTGCCCTATATGCGCAGAGGCAGCAAAATCATACAGGCAGCATCAGGTTCCGCGTTCAGACCACAGCCGGAATTTGCTGTTTACGCAGCCTCCAAAGCATATGTGTACTCCTTTGGACGTGCATTGGGGAAGGAACTGAAAAAAAGAGGAATCGTTGTAACAGTGATGTGTCCCGGACCGGTCCAGACTCCGTTTCTGGAACATGCGTATGGCAGATATGGAGAGCTGAACAGATGGAAAAAACTGGTTATGGCAGATACCAGGCAGGTAGTCCGGAAGGCAATCAGAGACTGTCATAAAAAGAAAGCGGTTTCTATTTATGGCATTCCAATGAAATTAGTATATTTTTTATGCAAAGGATAGTAACAGCAGAAAAAATAAAAACTGCGTAGAAATGAGGATTCATATGAAAAAAGTAAAAAAAGGTTGTTTTGGTTATCTCGATTATCAGAAAAAAGTAACGATTATTCGGACAATATTGTATTTTGCGTTGTCCCTTTCCGTTTATGGGTTAGGTATTTATTCAACAGGCAGTAATAAAAATTTACTGACGGTAATTGCTGTTCTTGGCTTGCTGCCTTCCTGCAAAAGCGCCATCAACATGATTATGTTTCTGAAAGCGAAAGGTTGCAGCGAAGAAACAAGAAAGCAAGTTGCAGTTTTTGATAATCAGATGGATGTCTTTTATGATATGTATTTTACATCTTATCAGAAAAATTTCCCGATTAGCCATATGGTTTTGAAGGGGAATGTGATTTGCGCCTATACAGAAGCACCAAAATGTGACTGTCAGGCAGGAGAGAAGCATTTAGAACAGTTGTTACAACAGGAAGGATGTAAAAACATGACGGTCAAAATTTTTGACCAGATTGGTAAATATACAGACCGACTCGGTCAATTGAATGAACTCTCTGTGGAGGACAGCAAAATGAGAGAAGATATGATTCGGATGTTTTATTCTGTTTCTTTATAATTTCGGTATCCTGGGAGCAGTATCAGAAGAGAGGTATGTTTTATGTATCAGAAAACGGTAACGGAAAGAGAGGCAGGACAGCGGTTTGACAAGTATCTTCATAAGCTGCTGCCGGAGGCTGGAAGCAGTTTCTTATATAAAATGCTGCGGAAGAAAAATATTGTTCTGAATGATAAAAAAGCAGAGGGAAATGAAAAGATTGCGGTCGGTGACAGGATATCTATTTATTTCTCGGATGAAACATTACAGAAATTTATGGGAAAAACAACTGAAAATCCTTATCAAGCTGCATATCAGAAATATAAGAATATCCGGATTCTGTATGAAAACGAACATCTTCTGCTTGCGGACAAGCCGGCTGGGGTATTGACTCAGAAGGCAACATCAGATGATATTTCTCTTAACGAATGGCTGATAGGATATTTGCTGGGAAGACAGCAGATAACAGAAGAAGATTTGCGGACGTTTAAGCCATCGGCATGCAATCGTCTGGATAGAAATACCAGTGGCATTGTATTGTGTGCCAAATCCATACAGGGAGCGCAATTGCTTGGCACACTGCTGCAGACAAGAGAACTGCATAAGTATTATCGGTTGTATGTGAAAGGCAGACTTGCCGAGGAAAAAACAATAGAAGGTTATCTTTGGAAAAATGAAAAGACGAATAAAGTGACAATTTTACCAAAAGATAAGGGGGAAAATCAGACACAGACTGCCCAGGAGACTTCGTACATCAGGACAAGATACATTCCCATCCGGGAAGAAGGGGACAAAACGCTGTTAGAAGTGGAGCTGATGACTGGAAAATCCCATCAGATTCGTGCTCATTTGGCAAGCATCGGACATCCTTTGCTGGGAGATTATAAATATGGTGAGAAGTCTTTTAACGACAGCTACAAGAAGAAATATCAGGTTTCTTCACAGCTTTTGCACGCGTATCGTGTGGTTTTCCCAAAACTGGAAGCTCCGTTTCAGGAGATAAGTGAGAGAAGTTTTGAGGCTCCGCTGCCGGAGATATTTCTTAAGGTATCGGAAACGGGGAATGCACAGACCAATGAAAGGAAGCAGTTTGTAAGAAACCGTAATTCAGAATAGGATAAAAGATTATGGCAACGTGGAATTCAAGAGGACTCAGAGGGTCTACACTGGAAGATTTGATTAACCGTACCAATGAAAAATATTTAGAAAATGGTCTGGCACTGATTCAGAAAATTCCAACTCCGATTACACCAATTAATATTGATAAACAAAGCAGACATATTACCCTTGCTTATTTTGAACAAAAAAGTACTGTGGATTATATTGGCGCAGTACAGGGAATTCCGGTTTGCTTTGATGCAAAAGAATGTGCAGTGGACACTTTTTCCCTGCAAAATATCCATGAGCATCAGGTTTTGTTTATGGAACAGTTTGAGAAGCAGAAGGGAATTGCTTTTTTTCTGATCTATTATACACACAAAGATGTTTTCTACTATCTGCCCTATGAGATGCTTCGGTTTTTCTGGGACAGGGCAAAAGCGGGGGGCAGAAAAAGTTTTCGCTATGAGGAACTAAATCCGGAATATGTTTTACCGAAGAAACATGGCATTCTGGTTCCTTATCTGGACATGATTCAGAAAGATTTGGATGACCGGGCAGAATAGATTGACAAATGAAATGAATTTCGATATACTACTAATGTTTTAATATGCTACCATGATAACGAATTAGCACTTTAAAGTGTTAAAGCAAGAGAGCGAAGGAAGAAAGTATGAGTAAGAAATTAGTGCATACACCGGAGGGTGTAAGAGATATTTATGGCGATGAAAAAGCGAAGAAAATGGAAGTAGAACGTCTGCTTCGGGAAAAGATTCATGCGTATGGTTATCGTGATATACAGACACCAACTTTCGAATTTTTTGATGTATTTTCCAAAGAGATAGGAACAACACCGTCTAAGGAACTATATAAATTTTTTGATAAAGAAGGAAATACTTTAGTACTCCGTCCAGATTTCACACCATCCATTGCCAGATGTGCAGCAAAATATTTTATGGATGAAAATGTACCGATTCGTTTCTGCTATCAGGGCAATACCTTTAGCAATACCTCTGAATTACAGGGGAAATTGAAGGAAGCAACCCAGATGGGGGCCGAACTGGTTGGAGATGATTCCATTCAGGCAGATGCAGAAATGATTGCAATGACAATTGAATCCTTATACCATGCAGGTTTGTCGGATTTTCAAGTCAGCGTAGGAAATGTGGAATATTTTAAAGGAATCTGTGCAGAGGCGGGTCTGGATGAAGAAACAGAAATGGAACTGCGGGAACTGATTTCTGGTAAGAATTACTTTGGTGCAGAAGAATTGTTAGTGCACAAGCAGGTGGACGAAAAAAATCGGGAGATATTACTGCGAACCAGTGATTTGTTTGGCTCTGTGGATGCCCTGGAACAAGCCAGAAAGGAAGTCCATAATGAACGTTCCCTGTTAGCCATTGAACGTCTGGAAAAAGTTTATCAGGTGCTTTGCGATTATGGTGTGGAGAAGTATGTGTCTTTTGACCTGACGATGTTAAGCCGGTACAACTATTATACGGGCATTATTTTTAAGGGCTATACCTATGGTGTAGGAGATGCTATTGTCAAAGGCGGCCGTTATGATACATTGCTTGGACGTTTCGGAAAAGAAGCACCGGCAATCGGTTTCATGGTTGTGGTGGATGATTTGTTGGCTGCAATGAGCAGACAAAATGTTATGATTGCTCAGCCGGAGAAGCTGGTTCAGATTTTGTATAACGAAGACAATTTCAAAGAGCAGTTGAAACAGGCGAAAATTCTGCGCTCGCAGGGCAAACGGGTAGAACTTCTGCCGGAAATGGAACAGATTTGACAGAGTGTTGTATCACGACGTAAGAAAGGCGGCTATGTACATGAGTGAAGACAGATATTTAACATTTGCCTTGGGAAAAGGCAGACTTGCTAATAAAACAATGGAATTACTGGAAGAAATTGGAATTACTTGTGAAGAAATGAAGGACAAGGATTCCAGAAAACTGATTTTTGTTAATGAAGAACTGAAACTGAAATTTTTCCTGGCAAAAGGACCGGATGTACCAACTTATGTGGAATATGGTGCAGCCGATATAGGTGTTGTAGGAAAAGATACGATTTTAGAAGAAAACAGACATGTTTACGAGG
>CAYVUF010000047.1:0-10928 GCA_964454605.1 uncultured Bacteroides sp. | reverse complement strand
AGGTTTTAAAAATATAGTGTCAATATGTCCTAGCAGTTACTTTTTCATTTAAGCACCATATGCACTGCACTGTTTTCACAGCATGAGAATATCGTAATGTGAATAAGAATACCCTGTCTTTTTCAAAAAAAGAACTGTCACCATGGTTTCCATAACCATTACGCAACAGTTCTTTCCTTCTTTTTATGCTCTTATTTTATCACTCTTATTTCGTTATTCTTCCACTATCTGATAACGACTGAAAATCTTATCCTGACCGCAGACATGCTTCGTACCATCTTTATCTATAATAAGATAATCTCCTTCACCGATAAAAGTCCGTCCTCTGCGGTGCACGATATAAGGACATACAATCGTTCCATTATCTCTTTGTACTTTAACCAGTGAATCTGTAACAATCCATCCCTTGGTTACCACATCGGACCAAAGTTCAAAACCATCTTCCAGATTTTTGCCTATTTCGTACTTTATAACATCTGCCTCCATCGCAACTCTGATACATTTCATCCAACTTTCCTCCTTTTTCCTTTGCTATATCATTTCCTACAATTTGCCATAAGGAAATATTTTCTTTCTATGCACTGTATTTTACCAGCAATACTTCCACACTTAAAACATCATTCATCCGTCCTGTTTTCACAGCTTCTTCCGCTTCCACACAGTCTATAACTGCCTGCTTCAAATCTTCTGTTGAGAATCTTCCTGCCTGTGTTACATATTTACCTGCAATAAAACCTGGCAGACCTACTGCCTCACCAATGGATTTATTATCATGTCCTTTCTTCTTCAATGCTTTCACCTGCAGTAATATATTAAATTGTCGGGCAAGCAGGAACAAAATGCGCATAGGCGGTTCTTTTAAAGTAAGCAAATCATAGTAAAGCTCCATGGCTTTCTTCTGCTTCTTCTCCGCAATGGCATTCATCATATCAAAAATCTGATTGTTCACCTGCCTCGTGCATATCTCTTCGATATCCTCTCGGGTGATAGCCTCTTTCTCAAGGCAATAGCAAAATAGCTTCTCCAGTTCCTTGGAAATATTCTCCATGCTGGTACCTGTTTTCTCTAAGAAAAATTCCAAATCTCTCTCGGTAATCTTCTTGTTCTCTTTCTTCAACATACCAAGCACCCAGCGTTTCAGAATATTTTCATCCTGCACTTTAAATTCAACCGCTCGTCCCTTCGCGGAAACTGCTTTGTAAAGTTTACTCCGCTTATCAATTTCTTTCTCTGCAAAAACAAAACTGGCTGACTCAGCCGGAGCTGTCAGATATTCTGCCAAAGCCTCTCCGCCATGTTTGAACAAACCGCTGTTCTCAACCAGAATCACTCTTCTGTCTGCAAAGAAAGGAAGAGTTTCCGCCAAATCAATAATTTCACCTACCGGAACGTCTTTTCCCTCAAAATAGTGATAATTCATGGTATCATCTTCGCCTGTCAGTGCCTTCTTAAGTTTGTCGCGGTACTGACTGCGCAAATAATCTTCTTCCCCATAAAGCAGATAAATTTGTTTCAATTGTCCTGTTTTTATCTCTTCGTTCAGCTTCTGCATCTTAGTCCTTATTTCTACGATATATCATCACTGATAACATTTTTCTATCCAATTATATTATACTATTTGTAATTTGTATTGGCTAGTTCTTTTTCACTGCCCTGTAAAAGTCCCTGTAAAAGTTTCTATTACAATCTTCTTTCCTTCCTTTACCGTAATTGCTCCCCATTCAGCAGTTGACATAACTTTACTTTCCATAGCATACAGCCTTTCCAGTGTTTCTTTATGCGGATGTCCATACCGGTTATCTACCCCGCAGGAAATAATAGATAAATCAGGATTTAATGTTTCCAGAAATTCTCTCGAAGTTGCATTTTTAGAGCCATGATGTGCAACCTTTAACAAGGTAATTTTTTCTTCTGTATCATTCCCTTCTGCTACTCTTCTTTCCGTTATTCTTCTTTCCGCTATCCTTCTGCGAACCATTTCTTCTCCCTGTCCCTCCAAATCTCCTGTAAAAAGTGCACACAATTTATCATATTCTAAATATAAAACCATGGAAGATTCATTGGTCGTAAGGCTTGCATGGCTGCACTGACTTTTACCATCTTCCGTCTGGGCACAGCCATCCGGATACAGACAAGTAAGTTTCAGCATTCCATGCTTCATACAGTCACCTGTCTTCATAGAACTGACCGGAATACGATTTTGCACTGCAAGATTAACAATTTCTTTGTATTCCGGTGTCTGATTCTTTTCGCACAGTTCCGGCAGAAGCAATCGCTTAATGGCAACTCCGCTTTGCCCTGTCTGTTCCAACAATTCCTCGATTCCGTTATAGTGGTCTTCATCCATATGTGTTATGTAAACCGCATCCAATGTGTTAACTCCTTTTGCTTTCAAAAAAGGCAGTATCTGGTATGTTCCAGTTTCGTATTTAGTTGAACTTCCACCATCAATCAGATAATGTCCGCCACTACCATCTGCCACATAAATACAGTCACCCTGCCCTACATCCAGAAATGTAATTTGAAATTCCTGTCTGCCTTGCAGGGTAATGCAGAACAAGGCAAGGAGCAGCCACATCCAAACCTGCATTTTCGTGGCTTTCTGCTGCATCAATATCGTAAAAGCAAATAAAATTGCAAAAATTGCTATCTGCCACATAGCAATTTGCCCGGTTATCCTCCGGTTTCCGGGCAGCCATAAAAAGCAGGTGCAGCATAGTTCGTAAAACGAAAGTATAAACTGAGACGGTATTGCCAGACATTTTCCTAGCCCTATTTTCCATGCTGCACCGGCAATACTGATAAAACCATCTGCAACAAGCAGGCTTGTCCCAGGAATAATCAGCAGATTTAGAAAAATAGAGTACACGGGATATTCATAATAGAAATAAAGATAAACCGGAAGCGTAACCATAGAAACTGCCAGATTCGTTGACATTTTTTTGCCTGTTCTTAAACTTCCCATCCAGTTTTCTTCTATAACAGGTGCAAGCAATCCAATTGCCAGAACTGCACCAAAAGAAAACAGAAAACCACTGTGGTACAGATACAGCGGCTGCTCCAACAGAATGCAGACAGCAGCAATTGTCATGGCTGTGAGCATATCATAGGTCCTTTTCCACAATTGTGCTGTTATATGAAACGCAAACATCACAACTGCCCGGTTAGCTGATACACTCATTCCAGTCATGATGGCGTAACCATACATCAGAATAACAGATACAGTAATCACTATAATTTTCGGAATGTTAAATTTAGATAGAATTTTATAGATTCCCATGCCGATGATGGAGATATGCAGACCGCTGATACTTAAAATATGAATTACACCATTTAACTGATATAGCATTTTGACCTCATCATCCAACAGACTTTTCTCTCCTAACAGAATAGCCCTCATAATGGAAGCCTCTTTGGGTGCAAAGGATAACTTTAACAAATCCGCAAAGTACTGTCTTATCTGATAGAGTCCTTCTTTCACCCTGTCATATTCCTTGCTTTCTTCCATCACTTTGGCATATTGCAGTCTGCCGCATAAATTCTGAATCAGATAAAAGGCTTTGGCATCAAATTCACCGGGATTTGTTGCATGGGAAAATTCTCTGAATTTGCCTTCTATACAAACCCGGCTGCCTATTTTTAGCTCTGCTTCTCCTTCTGCTTCTGCTTCACTTTCCATATAGCACAATACGCCCATATTCCCGTATGTATTATTTGTTTTATTTGTTTTATTTGTATTGTCTATATTATTTACATCATTCGTGTTATTTGTTATGTTTGGATTTAATATCTTGGTACTCGCAGTGCGCGAGCTCTGATTTGTTATGTCTTGATTTATTGTTTCAGAATCTGGGAACCGGACATTTTGCAGATAAACTACTAGAACTTCCTGTCCGTTTGATATGCGATGTTCTTTCTTTTCGACCTGACCTGTCACCATTACCGTACACCCTTCATATCTCCCATAGGATGGTTCGGTGTACGGATTTAGGTGTAAATAGAGAAGGAGCACTATCACATAGGTCAGACCAATGATACATATAGGTCTTCTCATGACACCTCTCATTCTTCAGCTTTAGCAGTAGCTGACATAATATCTAAATTTCTTTCAAAAATACTCGTTAGATTTATACTTTCTTTATAGGAAATAGCAGTTTCCCCATTGATTGAAATCTGCACTTTATTGACATTCGGTAATTCCACCAGTGAGTTCGTAATGGAATAAATGGTTACATCTGACGTAACATTATAAGGCTGCGATAAAAAATCGTCATTAAGGTTAACATAACAAATTCCATCTTTTACATTGACACTCACGATTTTGGTCGCTGGATTGATGGTTGGATAAGCATCTGTCGAAGCCGGTCCCGCAATCAGTTTCTCCAATACCAGTTTTTCAATGGAAATATTACTATTGTAAACAACATTTCTCTGATTCTCTTCTACCAGTCTGTCCCCTGTTTCATTGGCAAAATACAAGCAAAGATTCACTTTTTCATAAGTGTTGATTTCTTTTCCGGCATTGTCAATAAACATATCAGCAGACATCGTTCCAATGGCAACTCCTGCATTATCTGTTAAGGGTTCTCCCTGTATCGTAAAAGAAACATAATTGATATCTTCTATCTGTGTCAGAGTCCTGACAATAGCTGCACGAACCAGAATTTCTTTAATTGAATCAAGTTCCTTATAGGCTTCATTAAAATCAATGGTAAGCTGCTGCTCATCCATTGTGTAATGGAGCACTTGAAACTTACCGGCAAGAGGAGCAATATATTCCATTTTTTCAGAATTGGTAGAAAGCTGGGTAAGCAGTTCCTCAAGCAGTTCCTGTTTTCCTTCGGTTTCGGTACGATATTCGTTAGAAAAAATTTTGGTTTCATCCTTGTTTACATAATATACCGAATACACTTTTCCTGACACTTCTTCCTTCTGCTTCCCACATCCTGTCAAAGAAATCACTTCCACAAAAAGAACCAATAAAAGCATACATTGTATGAATTTGCATATGGGTATACGAAAAATTTTTTTCATCATTAAAACCTCCCGTTTCCTTCTGCTAGGAAACAGCAATATAAGTCAATGGAATTTTTACGGTAAAAGTAGTTCCTTCCCCTTCTTCACTGACTGCCTTAATAGAACCTCTGTGCATCAAAATAGCATTTCTGGTAATTGCCAGTCCCAGTCCTGTTCCGCCGATTTCGCGGGAATGGGATTTATCCACCCGGTAAAAACGCTCATAGATACGTTCCAGTGCATCTTCCGGAATACCAATGCCGGAATCTGCCACTTCTACGGTAAAGAATTGATGGTCTGCATCCAGTGTTACTTTCACCCATCCATGTTCCTTATTGTACTTGATTGCATTTTCCACCAGATTAGAAATAACCAGCGTCATTTTCACTTCATCCACAGCCGCTGTCACCGGACGAATACTTTCATAAACAAGTTCAATATCCCTTTTTACTGCAATCGGCCGGAGTCTTTTCATAATCAGTTCCACTAACAGATTAATGTCCACCTGTGTGATATTTAAGTCAGCCGCTGTCCTGTCCATTTTTACCAGTGCCAGAAGGTCATTGATAATCTTATCTTCCCGGTCAATTTCCTCTGCAATATCTTCCATAAACTCTTTATAGAGTTCTACCGGAACCTGTTCCTGTGCCCGCAGGGAATCTGCCAGTACTTTTATCGAAGTAATCGGTGTTTTCAATTCATGGGATACATTGGACACAAATTCCTGCCGGGAGTCATCCAGAACTTTCATCCGGCTCAGCACTTTATTGAAAGCATCACCGATATGCTCTGTTTCCAGACAATCTGTTACAGCTATGGGGTCATTGGTATAACCTTCTTTTACCTGGCTAAGAGCTTCTGTTATCTTTTCAAATGGCTTCACCAGAATAAAAGATGCCAGAACAGACACCAGAAAAAGTGCCAGTATCACCATCACTTCAACAACCAGTGCTTTTCTGCTTAAAATTTCCAGAGTAACTGCAATATAATCTGTCGACACGCTGGTTAACATAACTCCACTGACAACATCATTTTTTATGGGTGCAGAGCTATTTCCCTGTATTTCCAAAGTTTCCATAATTGGAATCGTCATCTCAATGTAACCGTTGTCCGGGTCATATTTACTTGTATTGTCCCCTTTCATACAGCGGATAACTTCCTCTGAAATAATGGTTTTGCCTTCACTGATGCCATATGTATCTTTTACCACTTTCAGATTTTTGTTGATAATAAGCACACGTCCATCATACAGATTCGAAAGCATATTCAGTTCAGCATTTATCACTTCCGAAGAAGTATCCTGTAAATAACGGTAAGTAATCAGATGATTTGCCAGAATCTTTAACTGGGTCTGGACATCAGAAGTTCTTAAACTGACTGCCCGTTCCTCATAATTTTGCAGAATGGCATGCCGGACAATGATACTGGGTATCAGTCCGACAATAAAGACAATTAGAAAAATACGCACTTTAATACTGCGTATGAATTTGAGTTTTTTATAATTGAAATTAAGCAAAGTAATAACCTACTCCCCATTTTGTATGCACATACATCGGTTCACTCGGAACCTCTTCAATTTTTTCCCGCAGTCTACGAATATGCACATCTACGGTACGAACATCACCCGGATAATCACTGCCCCAGATAAGTTTTAAAAGACTCTCCCGACTGTATACCTTATTGGGATTTTTCATCAAAAGCTCCAGCACTTCAAATTCCTTTGCTGTCAGATTAATTTCCCGTTCTTTGACATAAACTCTTCTGCCATCACAGTCTAACTTCATATCCCGGCTTTCAATGAGCCTTGCTTCGTTCCCATCTCCCTGTTTTCTGCCGACTCTGCGCATAATCGCCTTAATTCTTGCCTTAACCTCAAGGATGTTAAAAGGTTTGGTAATATAGTCATCTGCTCCATAATCCAGTCCCAGAATTTTATCCATGTCATCCCCTTTTGCGGTTAACATAACTATCGGAACATTGGAAAATTCACGAATCTGCTGACATACTTCAAATCCGTCCATTTTCGGTAGCATGACATCCAGTAAAATCATTTCATAGGCATTATTTCTTGCTTTTTCCAAGGCTTCTTCCCCATCATAAGCACAATCTACTTCCATGCCGTCCTGCTCCAGACTAAACCGGATTCCCTTCACAATCAGCTTTTCATCATCAACGACTAATACTTTCTTACTCATTCCACACCCCTGCTTGTCACTCTATTTCACAGTAATCCAATCCTTAATCTTTTCATAAGTACCTTCTTTGATGCCGCTTACTTTCATAATATCCTCGGTGGCAGTAAAATTGCCATTTGTCTGTCTATACTTGACAATTGCAGCCGCTCTTCCTGCTCCGATGCCATTAATCGCGCATAATTCACTTTCCGTTGCGGTATTGATATTCACACGTTTCTCTGCACCATCTTCCTGCAGCGGTTGTGCTTCTGCCAGGCTGCTCTGGTTATCCAGACCTTTCGCCTCCGCTTCTTCCACAGTCGGAATCACTATCTTCTGTCCATCCTGCATCCGTTCCGCTTGGTTTACATAATCTTCATAAGCATCTTCCGTAAATCCTCCAGCCGACTTAATTCCTTCATACACCCGGCTGTCCCCACTTACTTCATATACCCCTGGATTTACCACTGCACCACAAATATGTACATAAATCCGGCTTTCCGTTAACATCTCAGAAATATCCTGTGAAACCTCTTCCTGTTCTTCTGTACTCTCCTTCTGTTCTTCCGGATTTTTCTCCGCTTCTTCGAAAACAACATCCTGCTCCTTTGAAACCGCATCCTGTTTTTCCAGTTCCAGAACAATCTCATCCTTTGAAGTACAGGCAGACAGGCAGCACACAATCCATATTGTCACTATGGCTGCCATAATTTTCTTTTGTACCTGATATATTTTCTTATTGTTTTTCTTCTTATACATAGTATCCTTTCTGCTTTTTTTCTATGATATTCTCTCAGACTGCTCACATATTCTTGAAAAAAAGCATAGGATGTCCCCGCTATGCACCGTATTTTCATTTTAAAATAAAACTTCTGCTATGTCCACTTAAAAATAACAATTCCGGCAATTGCCACACACATACCAACCAGTTTACGTATTTCAAGCGGCTGCTTTTCGACTCCAAACAATCCAAACAGCTCAATCAGATAAGCAACCACCAACTGGGATATCACAATGATCATAACTGATTTGGCAGGTCCTAGCATTTCCATGCCCTTAATAACGGTATAAGTAATAAAAGCACCAATAGCACCTCCAAGCAGCATATACTTTGGCTGTACTTTTAAGACTTCTCCCAGTGAGGAACGGTCACTGATAAGCCATGCCCCCAGACAGACTAACAGTGCTGTAAACTGCACAAAAATGTTTGCCGCCCATATACTGGATGATTTTGTAACCTGTGTATTGAAAACACCCTGAATACTCATAAGCGCACCGGATATCAGTGCAATAAAAAATCCTATCATAAGACATTCCCTGCCTTTCCTCAAAAAAATACAAGGCAACTTTAGCTGCCTTGTATTATTATGCCTTTTCTAAGTGGATTTATTCTCTTCATTATTCTGTATCGATGTCATCCATACCTTCGTCAACCACTTCTTCCGAAACCTCTTCGGGAACATCAATATACTCTTCTGTATAAGATTCTCCTTCTATCTGTGCTCTGATTTTTTCCGACAGAGCTTTCAAGTCCCTGTTTGCATCTTCTCCATCCCAAATCTGTGAAAAAGAAACTTCCATTTCCACCCAGTAGTTACTTGTTTCAATCATTTTGGGAATCGGAACTGATTTCTCATATTCCTTAATAAAAGCATCTGCATTTGGATTGCTGATATCAGCCTTTGACACTGCCGGAACTTTTCCCGTTCTGTCATAAAGGGAATCCGCATTAAAGCAGGAAAGATAAACTGCAAAATCATTGGCAGCTTCCTTCTGCTGTGAATACCCATTTACTACGACACATTGTGTCATGGAAAGGGATTTGGAAACCAGTTCTTTGCTTACATCCGGTAGAACCGATGTTCCATATTCATATTGAAATTCACCATTTGCTTTAGCTGTTTCAATAATCGATAAGGCATCCGTTGTTGCTACGGTATACACAATTTTTCCCTCTATAAAATCCTGCAGAACATCCGCATAGCTGATTTCTGATGTATCAATGGAAAAGAACTGATTCAAATCCTGATATACACGCATACAGCGGATGGCATTCTCATTGTAAATATTGATGGAATCCGCATGATCTCCGGTGCTGCCGCCTACATCAATATAATTTCCAACAAAGAAATAATTATAAAAAATATCCGATACGTCCCATTTGAATACCGCTTCTACCTGCTCTGGTGCATCGTACATATCCGCAAACGTCAGAATATCATCAATTGTTTTGGGAAGTGCTTCTTCTACTCTTGCCGCTACCACTTCTTCTGTTATACTTTCTTCCTGTTTCTCCTGCATCTGGGCAGCTTCGGCATTTCCCTCTTCTCCTGTTTCCGGCTCGCCGACATTGTCCAGTTCTTCCTGTGCTGCTTCTCCTTCTGCAGCATCAGCCTCTGCTTCTATCTGTTTTCTTGCCCAGTCCTCTAAATATGTTCTATTATAAAGGAAAGAACTGGTTTCAAAATAAAACGGATAACCAATCTGCTTATCATGGTAGGTTGCTGCCTGAACTGCCACCTTAGGAAAATATTCCGCCATATCAGGAATCCCTTCCGGTTCTTTGATTTCCGATGCCAATCCTGCCAGATATGCTTTTTCCAGGGAATCATTTCCTACAATGTACAAATCCGGCACCTCATCCGAATGCAGTGATGCCTGATTAATGGTTTCCAAATATTCCAGACCAGAAGTATAGACTGGAATCACACGAATCCCACTTTTCATTTCATTATAAGACACCGCCACACTGTTCAGATAATCGCTCAGTGCTTCATCGGTATACCACAAATATAAAGTATCCCGGTGTCCAAAAATGCTCTCTTCCCCTGCCTGCAATTCATCCGCCGGCTGTATCTGCAGCCTTCCTGCCTTACTCATACCGAAAAGACTGCCTGCCATACAAGCTATCACTGTTATGGCAATGATTCTTTTTTTCAAGGTCACGCTATTTCTCCTATCTCTTAACCCAGCATACTAAGCAAGACACTTTCTTAATATGCTTATCATTTCATCTACATTTTCTTTGGAAATTATCAGTGCTGGTACAAAACGGATAATGTTCGCCCCTGCATTGATTATAATCAAACCATTTTCCAATGCCTTATTGATAATTTCACCTACAGGCTTATTGCATACAAGTCCCTGCATCAAGCCTGTTCCTCTTCTGGTTTCTATGAAATCAAATTCTTCTGCCAGTTTGTCAAGCTGCTCTTCCAAATATGCACCAACCAGCTTCACGTTGTCAAGTACCTTTTCTTTTTCGTATAATTCCAGCACTTTGCAGATAGCTGCACAGGCAAGTGGATTACCGCCATAAGTAGTTCCATGGTCGCCTGCAACCAGTGAATTTTGTGCCACCTTCTCGGTCAATAGAAAAGCTCCTACTGGCACACCACAGCCAAGTGCCTTGGCAGTTGTCATGATATCCGGTTTCACCCCAAATTTCTGCCATGCGTACATATATCCGGTTCTGCCCATGCCGCACTGGATTTCATCTAAAATCAACAGAATGTCTTTTTCATCACAAAGCTGTCGCACCTGCTTTAAGAAGCTCTCCTCTGCCGGATACAAACCGCCCTCCCCCTGTACTGTTTCCAATATAATCGCACAGGTTTTCTCATTTACCTTTGCAAGCCTGGATTTTGCCATTTTGCCCGTCTCCCTTCTTTGTTTTACTTCAGTTTCTCGCAGGTTTTACCTTCGATGATCTGAATCTTAGCGCAGATACATTTGTAA
>CAYVUF010000046.1:0-11053 GCA_964454605.1 uncultured Bacteroides sp. | reverse complement strand
GGACAGGGAATGGGCTTTTGGGCTCGGGTTCGACTCCCGGCTGGTGCGCGTGGGAACCTAGCATTTGCTAGGTTTTTTATGTAATAAGAAATGCTCAGTGCGGCAGACTATTCGGCAGGTGGGAGTACAAATGGAAAGAAATGAAGATTTGATTGTTGGCGGCTATCAATTCGCAACCGTAGCAGATGCAGAAACGGCAAGACAAGATGAAAAAAGAGTGAAAAGTCTGGAAAATAATCTTGATTACAAAGCACCACAACACGTTTTGTCAATTTATCATAAAGCATTGGAAAACAAAGTTTTTCTGACACCCATTGGATTTGCTTACCTGACACAGATACAGGAACATTTGAAACACTGTGGTGTGCCGGAACACAGGATTAATCCGATTCCATTAAACGTTACTTTCAGCAACAAAACAGAAGCAAACCGTTCTATCCGAGAGAGCATTGCGGCAAGAAAACCGAAGGTGGAGTTTAAAAGCAGATTCATTCTCTTGGTATGCTTTAATGTGCTTCTTCTCTTTGTTATTGTGGCGATGTTTGTGATTTCTTTGCAGTCAGATGTACCGAATATTGTTAATTACAGACGGGCAGTGGTGGATGAGTATTCAGAATGGGAACAGGAACTGACAGAGAGAGAACAGGCAGTGCGAGAGGCAGAGAAAAATCTGGGAATCAATCCTTGAAAGAAAAAAGATATCTTTTATCACACTTTTTTCATATTTGTTATTTATAATGGAAGATGCAGGGTGAAACAGAAAAGCCAGCAGAGATGAACTGTGTGCAGAAAAGAGGACTTTAATGGATAAACTGAAAATATTAGTAGTCGATGATGAAAGTCGTATGCGTAAACTGGTAAAGGACTTTCTGGTAAAAAATAATTATGAGGTTCTGGAAGCGGAAGATGGAAGTCAGGCAGTGGATATTTTTTTTGAGCAAAATGATATCGCCCTTGTTATTCTGGATGTTATGATGCCTAAGATGGATGGATGGCAGGTTTGCAAAGAAATCCGGGCTTATTCCAAAGTGCCGATTATCATGCTGACTGCAAAATCAGATGAGCGCGATGAACTGCAGGGATTCGAATTGGGAGTAGATGAATATATTTCGAAACCGTTTAGTCCGAAGATTCTTGTGGCACGTGTAGAAGCCATTCTTCGCCGCACCAATCAGCTCAGTGCAGAGGAAGTTATGGAGGCAGGCGGTATCATGCTGAATAAGGCAGCTCATATTGTCACAATTGAGGGCCACTCCGTAGACCTGAGTTATAAGGAGTTTGAATTACTGGCTTATTTTATGGAAAACAGAGGCATAGCCCTTTCACGTGAAAAAATATTGAATAGTGTCTGGAATTATGACTATTTCGGGGATGCCAGAACCATAGATACCCATGTGAAAAAATTGCGCAGTAAACTGGGAGAAAAAGGGGAATTGATTAAAACCATCTGGGGTATGGGATATAAATTTGAACCCCTCTGATTTCTACTATATAAATGATTATAATAATACAGCTTACGAAAGAAGCCGTTCTTGCTATGATAGTATCAGAATAACAGGTAAATCCATATTTTGATACGGAGGTAGTAATGAACGGTTTTTTGAAAGATAAAAATGGAAACGAAAAGTTTATTTTAGGAATGCAGGCGCACAATTCCTCTACGGGAACTTTTATGATGCAGCGGACAATCCGGGCAGCAGAACTGTTTGGTGCAAATACGCTGGAAGTTCCGGTATACTGGTATAAGATAGCACCGCAGAAAGATATCTATGATATGACACAGGTCAGGGAACTGATAGATACGGTAAGAAAGACGGGAAAGAATTTAGTACTTTTGTAGTTTGCTACGAGCAAAAACGGACATCCGACTTATGCACCAGAATATATTAAGACAACACCGAATACATATTAGGTAGCTGTTGGCCCGGATGGTCGGGACAGTTGAATTTCCTTTCTGTGGAAGAAAGACATTTTGAAAAAGGAAATTGGGTTACGGATTATGAAAGAAATGGGGATGAAGCAAATGTTGCTGCTTATGTGCATGGCGGTCAGGTAATCAGAATACGCTTGAATCCATCTATAGGAGGAGCATTTTTTTAGGAAGAAAGCAGAACAAAGACAGAGGACAAAACTGTGTGCCGGCAGAAAAAGCATGGTATTGAAAATACGCATTTGGTATGATATTATGAAAAAACGTGGAATCAGGCAGAACGGTCTGCTTTGCTTCCAGAACAGGAAATTGCTCGTAAATGGAGGGATATGAAAATGGTTTCCTTTTTTCTGCATCTGGCGACAAAAGAAGGTCAGGATATAGAACAACCGCAGGTTCGTTCCAGAATAGAAAAGATGTCGGGGATAGTAGGTATTGTCTGTAATCTGTTGCTTGCGACAGGCAAATTAATCGTGGGAGTGATTGCAGCCTCGGTATCGATTACTGCGGATGCGCTGAATAATTTATCGGATGCGGCAAGCTCCATTGTAACTTTATTAGGATTTAAAATGGCAGAGAAACCTGCAGATGAAGAACATCCTTATGGGCATGCCAGATTTGAGTATTTATCAGGACTCGCAGTAGCAGTAATGATCATTCTGATTGGCTTTGAACTTGCGAAAAGCTCCGTAGACAAGATACTGCATCCGACTGCAGTAGCCATGTCTTTGGTTACCGGACTGGTATTGGTTTTCTCGATTGCGGTAAAGATATGGCTGTGCCTTTTTAATGGAAAAATGGGGAAAATGATAAATTCCACAACGCTGATGGCAACAGCACAGGATAGCCGAAATGATGCGGTTACAACAGGAGTGGTACTGGCAGCGGCTTTGATTGAATATTTCACAGCTTTTCAGATAGATGGTTTTATGGGTCTTGCGGTTGCTATTTTTATTCTGTATAGCGGAATCAGTCTGGCAAAGCAGACCATTTCTCCGTTGTTAGGGGAAAATGCGAATCCGGAATTAAAGGAAATAATAGTGGACTATATCAAAGATTGTCCGAAAGTTTTGGGATATCATGATTTGATGGTACACGATTACGGACCAGGGCAGCGTTTTGCAAGCATTCATGTGGAAATGGATAAAAATGAGGACGTTATGGCGTGTCATGAGCTGATTGATGATATGGAGCGAGAATGTCTGGAAAGTCATGGGATTCATCTGGTGATTCATTATGACCCGATTGTAACCAACGACCCGGAACTGGAACGCATGAAGCAGATTGTGACAGGGATTTTGAAAGTCCGGGATGAAAGAATTTCCATTCATGATTTCCGGATGGTAGCAGGAAAAGAGCATACCAATCTTATTTTTGATGTTTCTCTGCCCATGGAATTGATGGGACAGGAGAAAAATATAAAAGCATCTTTAGAAGCGGCATTAAATGAATTAGGAGAAACTACATATTATACAGTTATCACATTTGATTTGCTGACTTTTAACTAAGAGGTAGATAATTGCAGATAAAGCTGGAAGAATGTAACCTCTTAAACCTCTTGATTTTAAACAAAGAACGTGATAGACTCTTTATGTTTAAAATAGATGCATAAATATGCATGAGGAAAGAGGAGAAAAAGCATGAAAAAATTAGCAGCATCATTACTGGTAGCAGTAATGACAATGAGCATGCTCACAGCTTGCGGAAGCAGTGATGCAACAGAAACAACAGAAACAACAGAAACAACAGAGGCAGCAGACACAGCCGAAGAGGAAACAACAGAAGCTGAAACAGAAGAATCTGCAGAAGCAGCAGTATCAGAAGCATTGGCAGATGGTGTTCTTACGGTTGGTACAAATGCAGAATTCCCACCATTTGAATATGTAAACGATAATGGAGAAGCAGATGGATTTGATGTTGCTTTGATTAAAGCAATTGGTGAGAAACTTGGTGTTACAGTAGAAGTAGAAAATATGGAATTTGCTTCTTTAATTTCTTCTATTGGAAGCAAGATTGACGTTGCAATTGCTGGTATGACAGTAACAGAAGAAAGAAAAGAAACTGTTGATTTTTCTGATTCTTATTATGATGCAGTTCAGTACGTAGTTCTTCCGGCTGATTCTGAAATTGCAGCAGCAGAAGATTTGGAAAACAAAGCTATCGGTGTTCAGTTAGGAACAACTGGTGATTTTATTGCAAGTGATATTGCAGGAACAACAGTTTCCCAGTATAATAAAGCTGTTGATGCAGTAAACGACTTAATCAATGGAAGAGTAGACTGTGTTATCATTGATAAAAACCCAGCACTTGTTTTTGAAAGCAAATTTGAAGGACAGGTAGTTGCAGTAGATGGCGCACAGTTCGGATTTGAATCAGAGCAGTATGCAATTGCAATGCCAAAAGGTGATGCAGCTCTTGTAGAACAGATTAACGGAGCTTTGGAAGCAATCAAAGCAGACGGAACATTTGATGAACTTGTAAAAACTTATATTGAGGCAGAATAATCAATAGAGGGAAAAAGAAAGAGGATAGCATAAAAGGAAATGTGCTATCCCCTTTTAAGAAAGAAAGGAACTTAAGATATGCAGGCATGGATGGAAAAAGTCAGTAAAATGTTTGAAATGGCATTTATCACTGAGGATCGTTGGAAACTATACCTAAATGGTTTGGGAGTGACTTTGAAGGTGGCATTTTTTGCAGCCATTTTAGGATTGGTAATTGGTACTGTAATTGCATTGATGAAACTTTCAACGAATAAAAAAGGAAAGAGAACTATCTGGTCATACATAGCCAATGCCTACATAGATGTTATCAGAGGTACACCTTCAGTATTGCAGTTGCTTATTATGTGGTTTATTATCATGAAGAGCTGTAAAAACGGAGTTCTTGTTGCAGTTTTATCTTTTGGTATTAACAGTGGTGCTTATGTAGCGGAGATTGTAAGAGCAGGTATTATGGCTGTTGATAAAGGACAGACAGAGGCAGGCAGGTCACTGGGATTGTCCAAAGCGCAGACCATGCTTTATATTGTCATTCCACAGGCAATTAAGAATGTTTTGCCACCGATAGGAAATGAATTTATCGTATTGCTGAAAGAAACAGCGATTGTAGGTTATGTGAGTTTATCAGACCTTACCAGAGTGGCAAATCAGGTTTCGTCCCGAACCTATGAAGCATTTATGCCGTTAATCGGAGCTGCTGTTATTTATTTTGTGATTATTAAGATACTGACGATATTGTTAAATCAACTGGAGAGGAGATTGCGTAAGAGTGATAACCGTTAAAGAACTTCATAAAAAATTTGAAAACAATCATGTTCTTAGGGGCGTGGACTATCATATTCATCAGGGAGAAAAAATCGTAATTGTTGGACCATCTGGTTCGGGAAAGAGTACTTTTTTACGTTGTCTGAATCTTTTGGAAACACCAACAAGTGGTGAAATATGGTTTGATGGACAGAATATTACAGATGAAAAAGTTAACATAGATAAAGTAAGACAGCATATGGGAATGGTTTTCCAGAATTTTAATTTATTCAATAACCTTTCCATTATGGATAATATTACCCTTGCACCGGTTAAATTGAAACTGATGAGCAAAGAAGAAGCAAGCGAAAATGCGCTTTCTCTTTTGGCAAGGGTAGGCTTGAAGGAGAAAGCAGATGCTTTTCCAAGCCAGCTTTCTGGTGGACAGAAGCAGAGAATTGCAATTGTTCGTTCTCTTGCCATGAATCCGAGAGTTATGCTTTTTGATGAGCCAACTTCAGCACTGGACCCAGAAATGGTAGGAGAAGTTCTGGATGTTATGAAGGAACTTGCAAGAAGTGGTATGACGATGGTAGTTGTAACACATGAAATGGGATTTGCAAGAGAAGTAGGAACGAAGGTGCTCTTTATGGATGAGGGTATTATCATGGAAGAAAATACACCGGCAGAGTTCTTTAACAATCCGCAGTGCCAGAGATTACAGGATTTCCTGTCTAAGGTATTGTAGTCATTTATTATAGTGCAGAAAAGAAGTCCTGAAGCGGAGATAACTGTTTCAGGACTTTTGTACATATTAGGGTTATTCGGTCATAATGCTGGGAATTTTCGTGAGAGGAATATATAGAAAATGGAACATGTGAAATACTTAATTTTAGGAGCAGGTCCGGCAGGACTTAGTTTTGCCAGACGACTATTAGACAGAGGGGAAGATTCTTTTCTTGTGATAGAAAAAGAAGAGCAGGCAGGTGGATTATGCCGGAGCACTTATGTGGATGGTGCCCCTTTTGACATAGGCGGTGGTCACTTTCTAGATGTGAGAAGACCAGAAGTAAATCAATTCTTATTTCGGTTTATGCCGGAAGAAGAATGGTGTATTTTTGAACGCGACAGTCGTATTCGGGTAAAAGGGATGACAATCGGTCATCCTTTTGAATCCAATATCTGGCAAATGGATATGGATAGTCAGGTAGATTATCTTATGTCCATTGCAAAAGCAGGATGTAATAACGGTGAGCCAATGCCTGAGAAATTTGTGGATTGGATTAAGTGGAAACTGGGTGATAAGGTTGCGGAAGACTATATGATTCCGTACAATCAGAAAATGTTTGCGGATGAGCTTGATTTATTGGGAACCTATTGGCTGGAAAAGCTGCCAAATGTGAGTTTTGAAGAAACCCTTCGTTCCTGTCTGGCACAGAAGCCTTACGGAACACAGCCGGGGCATGCAGTGTTTTATTATCCTAAAAAGTATGGTTATGGAGAAGTGTGGCTGCGCATGGCGGATTCAATGGCAGAACATATGGTATATGGACAGACGGTATCGGAAATGGATTTTCAGCAGAAAACCGTTGCAGCGAAATCTGGTGCAAAGTGGGAGGCAGAAGTGATTGTTACCACCATTCCCTGGACCTGTTTTGATACATTGATTGGCATTTCAGAAGAAATGCAAGGTCTTATCAATAAAGAATTAAAACACAGCGCGATAGAAACCAGATATGTTCCAGAACAGCTTGATACGCCTGCCCAATGGATTTATATACCAGATGCTGATATTCCGTATCATCGAATCCTGGTACGCCATAATTTCTGCCAGAACAGCAAAGGCTACTGGTTAGAAACAAGAAGAGAGCGTATCGGAAGTTACGCTGGAGATGAGAATTATCATTACATGAATGAATATGCCTATCCGTTAAACACCATTGGCAAGCCGGAACGGATGCAGAAGCTGTTGTCATTTGCCAGAGAACGGAAAGTATATGGTTTGGGAAGATGGGGAGAACACTCCCATTATAATTCTGATTTGGTGGTTGAACTTGCAATCAATATGGCGGAAAAAATAGGAATGGATTAGAAGCCTAATGAAGAATCGGAAGGATAGAATTGATAATAGGAGAACTAAGACATGAAAAAAGGATATTTATTAAAAGGGGTTCAGATAATTTTGGTGCTTATGATATTAAGTGCGGTTTTGTTCGTATTGAATCATACTGTCAAAAATGGCAGAGAAACCCAGACATTACTGCCCACAGTGATGGACACGCCAATTTATGTAGAATGTAATGAAGAAACTGGATTAGAGATTGCGATGCAGGCAAAAGAAGATGTTCACATTGGTGGTTTTCAGCTTTTGCTGGTTAATATCTCAGAAGAAAGCAAAGGAACGCTTCGTCTGACCTTAGAAGATACTGCTGACAATCTTTTGATGGAGCAGATAATTCCGGTGGATACGATTGTTCCTGGAGAATGGTTTCTGGCATCCGCAGATGTTTCTTTTACGACAGGTGAGGAATATCTGTTTACCATGACAGCAGATGGCAGTGAACCTTACTTCATGCAGTTGTCCAGAGAAGAGATGAATGAAGTGCTTCCGGTGGAAGTGACAGTGATACAAGGCGGAACAGAAATTGACAGCGGTATTTCGTTTGGTGTGGATGTTGTTACAGAGGCAAACGTTACTTTTGCAGATATTTTCTATTATTCTGTACCATTGTCTATCTTGACTGCACTTATTTGTATTTTGTATCTTTTATTAGGAAAAGAAAAAATGGTTTCCACGATAAAGAAAATTCCGTTTGCAGAATTTTTCGCGAAGTATGGAAACGATTTGTTTTTGCTGCTTCTTTTTATCAGCATTTGTATCAGCATCTACGCAAGAGCTTATATAAAAGGTGTTTACATCACATCGGATTCGGCAGGCTATCTTCGGGAAGCTGTGAATTTGGTAAATGGAAATGGGTTTGCTTATGATGGACTGGCTGGCTATGATTCCTGGTTCGCAAACTGGCCTATTTTATATCCGGCAATGATTGCTGGGGTTATGCTTGTGACACAGACCAATGCCTATCTGGCATCCAAAATACTTTCTATGATTTTAGTAGGAATCATAATTATGATTCTTCGTCTTCGTTTTGGAAAAGAAGCATGGGTGTATTCTTTATGCCTTACGAATATTGGTTTTTTAAATTTAACGTACTATACCTGGAGTGAACTGCCTTTTATGGTTGCCTTACTTTGCTTTGGACTGGTATTTGCACGAATTTTGAAAGAGGATACACCATCCATTTCCTGGTATATTTTATTGGGACTTTCTGGATTTGGCTGCTTTATGATTCGATATTACGGTGCGTATGTTTGGATTGTAGCAGGCTTGTATTTACTGCTGTTTATCAAACAGTATTTCGAGAAAAAGGAAAAAGTGGTTTTGCAAAAAGGGATTTGCATTATGGTTACAGCGTTTCTCTCAGGCTGTCTTTCTTTTGCCTATCTTTTAGTGAATAAGATGATGAATGGTATGGCATCCGGTGTCAGTCGTACTTTATGGTGGGATGATTATGAGAAGCTGACAAACGATTTGATTGGCTCACTGTTAACGGAAGTGTTCCATATTTTTTCTTTGCAAGTACCACAAATTATTGATAATTGTCCATATTCCATGAAAGTATGGTTCTTGTTTATTGTACTGGTTGGACTGATATGGTTTATCAAAGCAAACTGCAAACACTTTTCTATGGAATCCGTTATGATAACTTTGGCGGTAAGCTATTATATTATTTTTATTGGAATCCGTTATGTGTCTTCCATGGATACGTTTTATTTCCGCTTCTTTGAACCAGCAACCTTCCTTTTCAGCATTGGGCTTGTGGGACTCTTTTTACCTTACCTGCGTGGTAAGAAAGGATTTCACTATTTTGCGGCACTTGTGACAACAGTAATGGGAATGGCAGTGATTTCCCTTTTCCAGAACGGAACCATGGAAATGGAAAATGCCTATTATTCCAGTCTTACGAAACAATGGGATGAGGCTTATGCTGAAATTCCAGAAAAGTCAGTAGTTGTTTTCAGTAATATTGATTTTCGTGCATCCTGGTATCGTCCGGATGTAGTAGAGGGAGAAATATTGCCGGAAAATTCTTATGAAGATTTACAGAATATTTATGCCGGTTCTGATTTTATGTGTGTTCGCGCGGAAGATGCTGCCACAATGGTTGCAGAGGGCGATTATGATAAGAGCATCAAAGATGCTTTGAAGCAGGGACTGGCTGAAAAGAGTGCTGAAAGTGAGTATATTGTGATAAACTTGAGATAAGATAGCTGTGGGATGAAACACCACTAGGATGGAAGCAAAATTTTGTTAGAAGAATTGGAAGTGACAGGAGCATGAAATATTCCATAAAAAAGCAATTTGCAGGAGTTTTTTGCCTGCTGATGATTGGTACAATTGTATTGTGCTGGTTTATCAACAATACGTTTCTGGAAAAATATTATCTGAACAATAAGCAGGAGGTATTATTGAATGCTTATTACTATATGAATGCAGCAGCCAATGAGAATCAACTCAACACAGAAGAATTTGACCTTGAATTTCAGAAAATCTGTGGAAAGAATAATATCAGCTTTATTTTATTGGATGCCGAAACCCAGACTCTGAAAACATCAACCAATGATTATGAATTTTTAAGTAAAAAATTATTGAATAATTTATTTGAAAAAGCAAAATCATTTCAGGAAGAAATTCTGGAGGAAGACCAAAGCTACACAATCCGGATTGCAATGGATGAACGCATCAAGACAGAGTATGTGGAAATGTGGGGGATTTTAGACAATGGGAATCTCTTTTTGTTTCGCAGTCCCTTAGAGAGTATTAAAGACAGCGTTAAGCTGGCGAACCGATTCCTTGCCTATGTGGGTGTGTGTGCTGCTTTCATGAGTGCGCTGTTGGGATTATGGGTATCTGGGAAGATTACCCGTCCCATTGAAGAACTTACCCAGATATCAGAAAAAATGATACGTCTGGATTTTGAAGCAAAATATAGTGGAAAAAGCAAAACGGAGATTGCTAAACTGGGGCAGAATATCAATAAATTGTCTTATACATTGGAACAGACGATTTCCGAGTTGAAAAGTGCGAATAATGAACTGCAGCGTGATATTGAGAAAAAAAATGAAATTGATGAAATGCGGAAAGAATTTCTATCGAATGTATCTCATGAATTAAAGACTCCGATTGCCTTGATCCAGGGGTATGCGGAAGGCTTGAAAGAAGGCATCAATGAGGATGCAGAAAGTCGGGAATTTTACTGTGATGTCATTATGGACGAAGCAGTTAAAATGAATAATATGGTAAAAAAACTTTTAACGCTGAATCAATTGGAGTTTGGAAATGATACCATTGCAATGGAACGTTTTGATATCGTTGCGCTGATACAAAATTATATCCAGTCAAGTGAGATACTAACCAGACAAAAAGATATTTCTGTGAGAATGGAACAGTATGAACCTATTTATGTCTGGGCAGATGAATTTAAAACGGAAGAAGTATTTATGAATTATTTTAGCAATGCCATTCATTATGCACAGAAGGAAAAGATTATTGATGTGAAATTACGAAAATATGAAAAGAAAGTGAGAATATCGGTCTTTAATAGTGGAAATCCAATACCGGAAGAGAGTGTTAGCCATCTGTGGGAAAAGTTTTATAAAGTGGACAAGGCAAGAACCAGAGAATATGGCGGCAGTGGTATCGGTTTGTCTATTGTCAAGGCAATTATGGATTCCATGAATCAGTCCTATGGTGTGAAAAATTATGAAAACGGTGTAGAATTCTGGTATGAACTTGAATTAGTGTGATAAATATTAT
>CAYVUF010000045.1:0-11226 GCA_964454605.1 uncultured Bacteroides sp. | reverse complement strand
CATCATTGTGTTGATGATATGGATATTCAGGCAGTAGTTGAGGTAATGAAAAATGGTGATTTGACCTGTGGCCCGAAAATTACAGAGTTAGAGCAGAAATTGTGTGCGATTACTGGTGCAAAATATGCGGTAGTTTGCAGCAATGGTACAGCAGCACTTCATATTGCTTGTCTGGCAGCAGGGGTAAGCGAAGGGGACGAAGTCATCACTACACCGATTACGTTTGCGGCATCGGCTAACTGTGCATTATATTGTGGTGGAAAGCCGGTTTTTGCAGATATCAATCCGGAAACTTACAACATTGACCCGGCATGTGTACGTGCAAAGGTGACAGAAAAGACCAAAGCAGTGGTAGCAGTTGATTATACAGGACAGTCAGTAGAGTTGGACGAACTTTTGCAGCTCTGCAGAGAGAAAAATATGGTGCTGATAGAAGATGGTGCACACGTTATTGGGACACGATATAAAGGAAAGGCAAATGGCTCCATTGCGGATATGACAACCTTTAGTTTCCATCCGGCGAAAACTGTAACGGGAGGAGAAGGTGGTGCGGTATTAACGAATAACAAGGAATTATATCAGAAATTGCTGTTGTACCGTACGCATGGTATTACCAGAGATGAGAGTCTGATGGAGAATCCTTCTGATGGCCCATGGTATTATGAGCAGATTGCGCTGGGGTATAATTACCGGATGACTGATATACAGGCAGCCTTGCTTATCAGTCAGTTGGATAAACTGGATAGATTCAGCCAGAGAAGAAAAGAAATTGTTGCAAAGTATAACGAGGCTTTTGCAAAATTACCGGGTATTTTTGTACAGAAGGAAATTGCAGATTCGGATACTACCAGACACTTGTATATCCTGCGGTTGAAGCCGGAAAAACTGTCAATCAACAGAAAGCAGTTTTTTGAAGCTTTGTGGGCGGAAAATGTGTGCTGTAATGTGCATTATATTCCGACTTATTATTTCCCTTATTATCAGAAACTTGGATACCAGAAGGGAATCTGTCCGAATGCAGAGAAATTATATGATGAGATGCTTACACTGCCTCTTTATTATGCTATGACGGATGAGGATGTGGACAGTGTTATTGCGGCAGTCAGCAAAATTGCCAATTATTATGCAGTCTGAGGAATCAGGCAAGACGAACTCAGGTAATCCTATCAACAAAAACAGAGGAAAAGTATGAAGTTATCAATTATTGTACCAGTTTATAACATGGCGGCAGATGGAAAATTGGAATATTGTCTGGAATCCTTGGTGCATCAGACGATTGCGGATTATGAAATCATAGCAGTGGATGACTGTTCGACAGATAATTCCATGGAAATTCTGCACGATTATGAAGAAAAATATCCTAACAGGTTCCATGCGGTTCATAGTGCTGTAAACCGAAAGCAGGGCGGAGCTAAGAATATTGGCATGAGTATGGCGCAAGGAGAATGGATTGGTTTCATTGATAGTGATGACTGGATAACACCGGACTTTTATGAGAGGTTGATTCGTAAAGGAGAAGAAACCGGAGCGGATATGGTTGGATGTGATTATCATCTGACAAGTGAACATAGCATGGCAATTGGACAGGTCGTGCATAATAATAAGGCGGAACAGACAGGTATTCTGGATGAAGCAAAATATAAATCGCTTTTAGTTGACAGCGGAAGTCTGGTGGTTAAGGTATACCGCAGAGAGATAGTGATAGACCATGAAAGCCGGTTTCCAGAAGGCATTTTTTACGAAGACAATGCACTGGGTAATTCCTGGATGCTTCGCGCCAGACATTTCGAATATATAGAAGAGCCGCTTTACTATTATTATCAGCATGAAACTTCGACGGTTCATACCATTACGCAGAAACGTTGTGAAGACCGTATGGAAGCGGGAAGAATCATGTTAGCGGAAGCGGAAAAATTCGGGTACCTGGAGCAGTATCAAGAAGAACTGGAATTTAATTTTACAGTACTGTTTTATGTGAATACTCTTTTTACTTATATGCAGGGAGTGAAGCCTGTGAGATATGGGTTTGTGAGGAAGCTGGGAAAAGAAATGCAAGAAACATTTCCGGATTTTCAAGAGAATCCATATTATAAGCAACGAGTGCATGGGGAAGAGAAAAAGCTGGTGCATATGCAGATGAAATCTACCATGGTGTTTCTTTTGTATTATAAATTGCTTTGGGCATACCGGAATTTCAGAAAGCGGAAATAGCAATTTGACAAGAATCCGTATGAAATAGAAATTGTATTAGAAAGGTCAGACGACGTACTATGCAGATGACAAAAAAATTTAAGATAACTTATATAATAAGTGTATGTCTTATTGTTTTCTTTTTATGGCTGGGCAACGAGGGAGATAATTCACTTACTTATATTGGCTCTGAATTACAATATTCCGTAGGGGCATTGGATTCGGATAATGCACTGGTAATACGTGATTCCGTTGCCCGAAGCGGTGTGGTTGCAAGTACTCCCAGTTATGTTATGAATAAAGGTACTTATACCCTTCGGTTGGAGTATACCGCGGAAGGGGAAGACAATGCACTGGAACTTTGGGAACAGGGAACTAAAGCGGCCGGATGGACCTTAAATCCGACAGATGGGACTTTTGAAACAGAGGTAACACTGGCAAAAGATGTAAAGCAATTGGCAGTAAAGATGAATTATGGTGGAAATGGTTCTTTTGTGATTCAGAAGCTGACGATTACACCTAAGACAGTGTTTTATACAGATAGTTATTTGATGATTGTTTTAGTGCTGCTTAGCAGTGCAGTGATTTATCGTTTGTATGAGAAACATTTACAAAACCCGATTGCACAGGAAAAACTGGTGGATTTTTGTGTGATTGCCGGAGTTGCCTTGCTTGCTATGTCGCCTATGTTTATGACTTATTTATATAATGGGGACGATTTATGTTATCATCTGGCGCGCATGGAAGGAGTAAAAGATGGTATTCTGGATGGGCAGATTCCGGTTATTATTATGCCGGATGGTCTGAAAGGAAATGGTTATCTGAACGCAATGTATCCTTATCTTTTCTTGTATTTGGGTGCTTTTTTGCGGATTTGCAGAGTATCCATTGCCTTGTCTTACAAGATGGTTGTGTTTGCAGCTAATCTGGGTTCGGCATTGTGTGCCTATTATGCGTTTCGCTCCATTTCAAAATCACGCAGAACAGTGATGCTGGGAGTTGTTCTTTTCACTTTGATGCCTTATCGTTTTACCAATATCTTTTCCAGAGGTGATTTAGGAGAAACACTGGCACTTACTTTCTGGCCCCTTGTAATCGTAGGAATGTATCATATTCTGCTTGGTGACAGGAAGAAATGGCATTATCTTGTGATTGGCTTTAGCGGAGCATTGCAAAGTCATATTCTAAGTGTGGTGTTTGTTCTGGCGTTTTGTGTGGTTGCGGCAGTTGTTTATGTGGTCCGTATCTGGAAAGAAAAACGATATGTGGAAATCGGGAAGGCAGCAGGAATTACGATTCTGCTGAATTTATGGTTTCTTGTACCATTTTTGTATTACTATTTTACCGAAGAACTTGGGACAGAAATTTTACGATGGAGCGGCTATTATGAGCAATCTATCAATTTGTCCAATATGACACAAACTATTAGCCTTTATAATAAACAATATTTTTCACTAGGGCTTCCACTGCTTGGCTGTGTAGGAATTGCAGTTATTTATCTGATTTGTGAGAAAAAGGAAAATAGAACGTGGTTAGACAGTTATCTGACCTTCTTATTTGTCCTTGGTTGTATTCTGGTATATATGACAACGGGATATTTCCCAAGTCTGGAACTGAGCGGGAATGATTTTATCAATTCCATTATCACAATGCTGCAGTTTCCATGGCGTTTTCTGGGACCTGCCAGTGCGTGCTTCTTGTTTGCAGGAGCTGTATGGCTGACGAAATCGCAGATTTTAAAGCCTTATAAAAATATTATCTTTGCATTACTGATTGGACTGAATCTGTTGACGATACTTTCGGTACCAGCAGATAATAGTCATATGCCTTATGATGATGTAACCGCTACGGCATCGAAAGGACATGACAGCAAACTGGCGGCTAATATTGGTATTTTTTATCCGCATGAGTGGCGGTTAGATGGCATTGGTGATGAAAAGCTGACAACCAGTGTTCTGGTATCTGATTTAAACCAGGTTAAGGTATCCGGTTTCAGCAAGGAAGGAACCAAATCCCAGGCAACCTATGTAGCGACTGCAGAAGATGCCTATATTGAGTTTCCGGTTCAGAATTACGCTGGATATCGTGCTTATGATGAGAATGGTGACAAACTGGAAATTGCAGAGGGTGACCAGCACCGGGTCAGAGTCCTGTTAAAGGGAGATGGTCAGCCGCATACGATTTATGTACGTTTTGGTCCGGTTGTATCTTTTGTAATTGCAGATATTATTTCGTTTCTTACACTGCTTGCCTGTTGCTATCCTGTTATTTATCCAAAGTGGAAAGACTGGCAGACCCGGAAAAAGGAAGAAAAGGTTATGGGACAGTAAGTGCCCTGGCAATGCGCAGGGCACCCTGTCCGTCAATGAAAGCTCTCATGGTATGGGAGCTTTTTTTGCGCAGCTCCACAGAAGAACTCTGTTCCTTTATGAAAGCAAAAATCGCATTCAGTACCTCTGGAAGAGAGGTGCGGACATCTCCGGCATAGGGGATGATTTGCTGTCGGGCAAAGGTAGCTACGGCTGTCTTTTGATTGTCTGCCATAGAAAAGCTGATGGATGGAACTCCGACTGCACAGAGCTCATACAAAGTAGTGCCTCCTGCAGAAATGCCGATATCGCACTGGCTCATAAGAGAAGCCATGTCCTGTACACTTTCATAAATGGAAACAGAAGGATTTTGGGCAGCAAGCTGTTTCAATTCTTCATAATGAGAGTTGAAACGACTGGTTAAAACATGGTAACGATAAGGAGGCAGAGCACTTGCTTTTGCAAGCAGTCTGCCAGCTACATTGTAAGTGTCGGTACCACCAGTGGAAAGCAGAATATTTTGTACCTGTGGCCGAACGGTATAGGAAACCTGCTGGAACTGTTCCCGAAGGGGAGTATAAGAAGCCCCCAGCAGCTTTGAAGCCGCCTTATGATAACAGGAAGGTTCGGTTGTTACGTCATAGTTTATGAGTAAACTGACTGGATAGTCGAAAGCTAATATATCATCCAGATAAGCCACTTTGCAAAGTTTCTGGATTGCAGATAAATAATGTTCTGTAACAAAATAAGAGTCTACAAAAAGCCAGGTATCGGCATTCCCTTTTACGTCCCGAAATAATTTTTCGAAAAAAGGCAATTCTGCTTCTAAGGAACGGTAATCCGTATGAAGACATTGTATTTCAAATTCTTCCGGTAAGATAAAGCGTTCTCTTAATATGGTTTCACTTATTTCATCTGACACAAGGAAAGAAACTTCTGCGTGTAAGGTGGTACAAGCCCGGGCAATGGAAAGACATCTCATGATATGTCCGGTGGCAATTTCTTCATTTCCATCAACTCTGAAAAAAATTTTTGACATTTGTTTTCCTCTTTCCGCAAACTGGTTCCCAGAGAGCTGTTTTATGGTTTATCCATGTGGATATTTTAGCATGAATTGCTGTATGGTGCAATTTTACCGGAGGGATGTTACAACATCACTGCCATACCAAAGAAGTGGTTTCTGACTTGACTTATCTTTTTCATCCGATATACTTTTAGTTAGATAAATCGAACCCCAATTGTATGATGGTGGGTAGGCAGGAAGAAATGAGGTCTGGTGATATGAAGGAATCAGCAATTGCAATTATTACAGCAAGAGGTGGAAGCAAACGTATTCCACGAAAAAATATAAGAGAATTTTGCGGGAAACCTATTTTGAATTATTCCATTGAAGCAGCACTGGAGTCAGGATTATTTGATGAGGTGATGGTTTCCACCGAGGATGAAGAAATTGCGGAAATTGCAAAAGCTGCTGGAGCCAGTGTACCGATGCTGCGAAGCAGTAAAAATGCGGACGATTATGCTTCCACAGATGATGTGCTGCTGGAGGTTTTGGACTGGTATCAGGAACAGGGAAGAGAATTTGAAAAGTTTTGCTGCCTGTACCCAACAGCCCCTTTTGTGACAGCGCAGAAATTACGGACTGCAATGGGACTTTTGGAGAAGGCGGATTCGGTGATGCCAGTAGTAGCGTTCTCATTTCCGCCGCAGCGTTGTGTTGTGCTCAATGATGCAGGAGAGCTGCGGATGAAGTGGCCGGAGCATGCCAAAACCCGTTCACAGGATTTGGAGCCATATTACCATGATTGCGGACAATTTTACTGCTGCAGAACAGAACCTTTCTACCAATATAGAACAACGGATTTGCCGCATATGCTGCCTATGATTATGAGCGAGCTGGAAGTACAGGATATCGATAATCTGGATGACTGGGAGATTGCAGAGCTGAAGTATCGAAAAATGTGCCAGTCACAGATGCTATAAAAAGACATGATAACATTAGAAAGACGAATAAAAGAGATATAAGAGGAACGGAAGGTATGAAAAAAGAATTTCAAATTGGCAGTAGAATGATAGGAGAGAACCATCCTTGTTTTTGTGTGGCGGAGATGTCCGGCAATCATTTAAAGGATTTTAGCCGGGCAGTGGAAATCATTCATGCGGCAAAGGAAGCAGGAGCAGATGCCATTAAGCTGCAGACCTATACGGCGGACAGCCTTTCCATTGATTGTGACAATGAATATTTTCAGATACATGGTGGTTTATGGGATGGTATGACAGAATATAAGCTGTATCAGGAGGCGTCTACACCTTGGGACTGGCAACCCAAGCTGCAGGAAGTGGCAGCAGGTCTTGGGTTGGAGTGTTTTTCTTCCCCTTTCGATTTTGCTTCAGTTGATTTTATGGAACAATGTAAAATGCCGGCTTACAAAGTGGCTTCTTATGAAATCAATGACATACCGTTAATTCGTAAAATTGCAGCACTTCATAAACCGGTTATTTTTGCAACCGGAGTAGCCAGACTGGAAGATATTGAAAGAGCTCTGCAGGTTTGTAAGGAAGAGGGGAATGAAGAGGTTATGCTGTTAAAGTGCGTATCGGCATATCCAACTCCCTATGAAGAAATTAACCTTGCCATGATTCCTACGCTTGCGAAAAAGTATGACTGTCTGGTAGGTTTATCCGACCATTCTATGGGAAGTGTAGTTCCGGTAGGTGGGACTGCGTTTGGTATCAAAATGGTAGAAAAACATCTTACGTTACGACGTGCAGATGGTGGACCGGATGGTGCTTTTTCCATGGAACCGGAGGAATTTAAGGAAATGGTGGACAACATCCGTATTCTGGAAAAAGCAATCGGAATATCCGAGTATGGATTGACGAAGAAACAGGAAGAGGAACGGAAGGGTTCCCGGTCTTTGTTTGTGGTGAAGGATATCAAGGCGGGAGAAAAATTGACACCTGAGAATGTGCGCTCCATCCGCCCGGGATATGGACTGCATACCATGCACTATGAAGAAATACTTGGCAAGACGGCAGTCCGAGATATTGCCATGGGAACGCCGCTTGCATGGGAATTGATTACAAAAGAATAAGAAAAGGTGGAATTACTCCATTTTTCTGGTGAGCAAATCCGTATATTTTAACATGCAGATGCCTTCTTCGTACTGACCGATGGTATCTGCATTTTCTATACCGGCAATATTATTGGCAATAAGTTTCGGAAAATTAACACCGCAGCTATATGCATGCGGATAACCACCACCGAAACGAGGATTGATTTCTGAAATGTAGTAATTGCCATTGGTATAGAAAATATCCATATCGATTGGACCGGATAACGCAAACGAGGAAATGGTTCTGGTAATCAGTTCCAAGAGAGCAGCATCCTGGAAGGAAACTGATTTTTCTGTTTCTCCGGCACGCATCCGCAGTTTTTTCTTTACAAAAATAGATACTGGTTTATGAGAAAGCAGGTCAACGTAAATATCAGCACCAAATTCTTCACCGTCTGCAAAAGACTGAATTAATAAATCTTCTTCGCTGTATTTGCACAGAACGGATAGCAATTCCATGTGTTCGACTTTCTGAATGCCAACGCTTCCGCATCCCCGGACTGGTTTGACGAAAACCGGGAAATTCATTTCGCCTTTTTCATAAAGATTCTGAAATTCCGAAAAGGAATCACAGCTTGTCAGAACAGGAAGATTCTGGTTTTTTAAATGTTCATAAAAAGAATATTTGTTCCGGCATAATTCAATGGTTTCTGGTGCAGAAACAATAGGAGTGATGCCAAGTTGGGTAAATCTTTCCTGCTGTGAAGCAATCAGATACAGCTCATCTTCCTGTAAAGGCAATACGGCATTAATCTGCTCTTTGCGGCAGATTGAAAGAATCACATCCAGATAATCTGGTGAAGTCATTCTTGGTACGATATAATGGCTGTCTGTTTCGTAAAGGGCAGGAGCATAGATGCTGCAGTCAGTACCTACAACTTTTTCAATACCATTTTCTTTTTCTTTAAAATAACGTACCAGTTTATTGCGGGTACCGCAGCTTAAAATTAAGATATTCATAAAGTCCCCATTTCTGCGCTTGTCTGCGCTATCTTTCTTCCCAATCAGAACCCTGCACATAATCAGCAGGTGTCCATTTTCGTCGAACCTGTATCAACTGGTTGTTTCTGCGGATATAGACAGCTGGGAAATACTGGATAAAAAGTGGATTCAAGCTCATCGTATAACCACCTACATTTTCATAGATAATTTTATCCCCAGGTACCAGTTCTGGTTGGTTTTCATAGGTAAACAGACGGTCACATTCCATACAGGTAAAGCCGCTGATGACCTGGGCATCCATGATGGGACGGGGGTTTTTGTATGTCTGATTCTGCTCCAGATGAAAAAGGTGTGAGGATTTAATCATGGTAGCATCAATGTTGAAGCGGCTGCCATCGGTCATAACATAACGTGTTTCCTTGATATCTCTGGTGTCAAAAATAGAGGTTACAAAAGTAGTACATTTGGAAATAAGGGAAATTCCCGGTTCAACAATCAGTCTGGTTTCCTCTGGTGAGAAGCAGCGGGATAATTCTTCTGCTACTGCTGGAAAATAATCGGGATATTCCGGTCTGCCTTCCATACCGCCGCAGTAACCGCCGCCTAAATCAATATAAGAGAGATTTAAGTCAAACTCTTCTTTTAACTGACATGCCATTCTGGCAATGGAACGGAAAATATTTACGCTGCGGGATTTGCTGCTGGAATGCAGATGTAAACCGGTTACGGATACATTTGGAATTTGCTGCAAAACCGCAAGTGCCTGAGCAAATTTACCGGTTTCATAGCAGAAGCCAAACCGACCGCTGACTTCGCCCATGGTGGTTTCTCCAGGGCACATTTGCTCCAAATTGAAGTTGGCGCGTATGCCGATTTTAAAATGCTGTTCTGGATATTCATGGGCAAGTTTGTCAAGCCAGGAGAGTTCCAGTTGGGAATCCAGATTCACATAACCGCCGGCAAGCAGGATGGCACGAAAAGATGTTTCGCTTTTGTAGGGACCATTATAAATGATTTCTTTATCTTCAAAGCCCAGATAGCGGGCAAGGGAATATTCGTCATCGGAAACCACTTCTGCATAAGCACCGTTCTTTTTTACAAAAGAAACAAGCCAGGGAAGGGAATTGGTTTTGAAAGAATAACCTATCAGATAATGATTCCAATTCTGTTCCAGGGAGTTCGTGAGCATATCATAATATTTCTGAAGGACAGCTTCATCTATTACAAAATAAGGTGTTTTTAATGTTTCCATGTTCCTTCCTTTCTGTTTCGCAAAGAGTAATCGAACTGTTACTTGCAATATTACCCCATTTTCTGGTCGGTTACAATGTAAAATTTATCAAAGAAACCGTTTAAAAATTTACGAAAGCTGTAATTGGTGATAAAATGGTATAGAATAGTAAGAAAAACAAAAGTCTGTAAAAAGGGAAAAGTGATGAGAACAAAAAAAGAGAAAGCCAGAGTTTATGTGTGCCATACTTATTATCATGTATATGTGGCATGTCTGAAAGAATTATTCCGCCCAAAAGAACAACAGGGGCAGGCAGAACTAGTATTAAGTACCATGTCCAATGATTTCGGCAATTTGAAAGAACGTGCAGAAAAATGTGGTCTTTTTCAAGCGGTTTATATGTTTGATGAGAAAGAAGATGTTTTTTTCCCAGAGCTTGCGAAATATCATAAAAACAGAGGAAATCTGGCACTGAATATGTTAGCGCGAATAAAGTATACGAAGATGCTTGGGAAATTACAGGAACCTTATGTTCCGGTGGATTTTGCCAGATATGAAGATGTGTATGTATTTTGCGATTCGGACCCGATTGGATATTATCTGAGTTATAAAAAAATATATTATCATGCGGTAGAGGATGGGTTAAACTGTATTCAGTATTATGACACGGCAAGATACGACAACAGAGGACATTTTGAATTTAAGGCATGGATGGCAGCAAGAAATCTGATTTTCATTCAGAATGGCTATGGGAAATATTGTCTGGATATGGAAATCAATGACAAAAGTGTGGTGCCTTATCCCTGTGAGAAATATATTGAGCAGCCTCGCGCGCAGTTAGTGGAACATCTGACACAGGAAGATAAGAATGTCCTGATACATCTTTTTATTGAAAATATGGATGAACTGCAGAAGAAACTGGATATGGGTGCAGAAGATAAGGTTCTGGTGCTTTCAGAACCACTCTGCAATCTGGATGTGCGCAAGCAGATTTTTACGGACATTATTGAACAGTATAGTGAAGTGAATGGCAGAAAAGGACAAGTGCTGATAAAACCGCATCCTCGTGATGTACTGGATTATGTCAAAGAGTTTCCGGAGCATATTGTATTAAGCGGTATGTTTCCTATGGAAATACTGAATTTTATTCCGGGACTGCGATTTAAAAGGGTTATTTCGGTACTGACGGTTCCAAGCGGCATTCAGTTTGCAGAAGAAATTCTTTTTCTGGGAGAGGATTTTATGGATCACTATGAAGCACCGGAACTGCATCGGCAGAATGAGGAAATTTGATTTCTAAATATACCTATGGTAAAATAGGAAAATGTTTTGCTGGCATTTGGAATTTTCGGTGCTGAAATATGCTATGGATAAAAAGGATTAAAAGTAAGAATGAAAAAAATATATAAAAAGTTAATGGTTTTACTGGATAAAAAAC
>CAYVUF010000044.1:0-11378 GCA_964454605.1 uncultured Bacteroides sp. | reverse complement strand
GAATTAGAATATATTGTGGGGCATAGACTGAGTAGTAAAGAAGCAATTATTAGTGCGGCGCGGGCATTGCAGGCAGATGGAATTGAGAAAGTTCTGGTATCTTTGGGAAAGAATGGATTGGTTTCCGTAAGCGGAGAACATATTTATACAGCAAAAACGAAAAAAATTCAGGCAGTTAATACAGTAGGATGTGGGGATAGTGTGGTGGCTTCTTATGCCATGTCGCTTATCAAGGGCGATTCTGAGGAGGAAGCATTGCGAAGGGCAGCTGCCATTTCGGCAGCAAACGCAACCACCATAGAAAGTGCCAATATTCCGGTGGACAGGGCAGAAGAATTATATCATACGGTAACCATTGAGAAGCTGGCATAGTCTGGTAATAGAAACGACGAAAAAGCCTGAGAAACTTCTCAGGCTTTTCGCATTTTCTTATGAGGGGGGAGATAGTGAGTTTTTCAACTATCTTGATTATTATCATAAATTGAAAATGTGTCCAAAATGTGTTTAGTTTCTTATAAAAATATAAACTTCCATAAACAAAGTTTGAAGTAAGTGTGAAATCAAAGTGAAGTTGAAAAAGGCTGTATTTCGTGCTATTTTATATCATAGGAAGGTTTTCTGGACAGGAAAGCAGAATGCAATAGAAATGAGGTTTTTTATGAGAAAATTAAGGGATTTATTATCCAAATTAGAATATGAGTGCATGGCAGGAACAGAAGAAATAGAAGTGACAGAGGTTGTTTACGATTCCAGAAAAGTGACACCGGGATGTCTTTTTATCTGTATTGTGGGAGCAAATGTGGATGGACATAATTTTGCAGCACAGGTAGCAGAAGCTGGGGCAAAGGTTCTGGTGGTACAAAAAGAAGTAGAACTTCCAGAGCAGGCAGATGTGACTGTTATCAAGGTAGAAGATACCCGTTACGCAATGGCATTTATTTCTGCTGCCTATTTTGGAAATCCTGCAGACCAATTACAAGTAATTGGTATTACTGGAACGAAGGGAAAAACCACGACAACGTATCTGGTGAAGTCAATTCTGGAGCAGGCAGGCAGAAAAGTGGGATTGATTGGAACGATAGAGGTGATTATAGGAGATACCCATATTCATGCGAATAATACGACACCGGAATCTTATCTTTTGCAGCAATATTTCAGACAGATGGTAGATGCAGGCTGTGATACGGTCGTGATGGAGGTTTCTTCACAAGGTCTGATGCTTCACAGAACGCAGGGATTTGAGTTTGACTTTGGTATTTTCACGAATCTTGAACCAGATCACATCGGACCAAATGAACATAAAGATTTCGAAGATTATATGCGGTGTAAAGGATTGTTGTTTCAGCAGTGCAAAGTCGGCATTGTAAACAAAGATGACAAACACTGGGAACAGGTCATTAAAGGACATACTTGTATCGTAGAAACGTATGGAATAGAAGCAGATGCAGATTTGAAAGCAGAAAATTTGAAATTGCTTTCTGGTGGAGGAAAGTTAGGGGTGTCCTTTGAGGTCCAAGGACTGATGGATTTTCCAGTAGAAATTGCGACACCTGGTAAATTCAGTGTATATAATGCTTTAACAGCCATTGCCATCTGTCATCATTTTGGAGTGTCAACGGAGGCAATACAGAAGGCACTTCTGGCAGCCAAAGTGAAAGGCAGAATTGAACTGGTAAAAGTATCAGATGATTTTACGTTAATGATTGATTACGCTCACAATGCAATGGCACTGGAAAGCCTTTTATCTACGCTGCGGGAATATAAGCCGCATCGTCTGGTAAGTGTTTTTGGATGCGGTGGCAACCGTTCCAGAATCCGTCGCTATGAAATGGGTGAAGTCAGTGGAAAGATGGCAGATTTAACCATTATTACTTCAGACAATCCACGATTTGAAGAGCCACAGGCAATTATTGATGATATTAAAACAGGCATTGGCAAAACAGATGGAAACTATATTGAAATCTGTGATAGGAAAGAAGCCATAGCTTACGCTATTTCACATGGCGAGCCGGGGGACATTATTGTTCTGGCCGGTAAGGGACATGAAGATTATCAGGAGATTAAGGGTGTGAAATATCCGATGGATGAAAGAGAACTGATACAGGATATTCTGGCAGGCAGATAAGGAATTTGGAGTAACAGATACGAGGATAAAGAATGAGTGATAAGTATGCGGATATTATCGTAGATATATCTCATGAAAAAGTAGACCGTCCGTTTCAGTACAAAATTCCGGAGAATCTGCTTGGGCAGATTGTTCCCGGAGTAAGAGTGCATGTTCCTTTTGGAAAAGGCAATAAGGATATCATTGGCTATGTTGTTGAGATTTCGGAAAAAACAGATTATCCGACAGATAAAATAAAAGAAATTACCTGTCTGGATGAAAAGGGCACTACAGCACAGAGTGATTTGATTCAGACAGCGTACTGGATGAAAAGGCATTATGGTTCTACGATGATTACAGCATTGAAGACAGTGCTTCCGGTTAAACAGAAACGGAAACCTTTGGAAAAGAGGAAAGTTACAAGATGCTGTGATGCAGACAGTGTGGAGAAATATCTGGAGGAATGTATCAGAAAACATCAGACCGCCAAAGCACGCGTACTAGAAGCCTTATTACAGGAAGAGGTTTTGCCCTATGAACTGCTTCGGCAGAAACGGAATGTGGCGGCATCGACTTTACAGAGTTTAGAGAAACAGGGCATCATTAGGATTGAGTCAGAGAGTTATTATCGAAATCCGGTAAAACAGATAACAGAACGTGAACTTGCAAAACCATTAAGTGAAAAACAACAGTTTATTATAGATGATGTTATGCAGAATTATGGGAATGGCAGGAGAGGAACTTGTCTTGTACATGGGATTACCGGAAGCGGAAAAACAGAAGTTTATCTTGGCATTATCGAGCAGATGATAGCAAGAGGCAAACAGGCGATTGTATTGATTCCAGAAATTGCACTGACCTATCAGACCTTGCTGCGCTTTTACAAGCGTTTTGGAGATAGGGTATCGGTTATGAACTCTACCTTATCGGCAGGAGAAAAGTATGATCAGATGGAGCGTGCCAGAAATGGGAATCTGGACGTTATCATTGGCCCTCGGTCAGCGTTGTTTACGCCATTTCCAGATTTGGGAGTTATTATTATCGATGAAGAACATGAGAATAGCTATAAAAGTGAATCCATGCCAAAGTACCATGCCAGAGAAACAGCCATACAGATTGCTTCTATGAAAAATGCAAGTGTTGTACTGGGTTCTGCCACGCCTTCCTTAGAAGCCTATTATCGGGCGAAAAAGGGTGAGTATAAGCTATACGAACTGAAAGAACGGTTGACAGGCGGACAGTTGCCGCAGGTATATACGGTTGATTTGCGGGAAGAATTGAAAGAAGGCAATCGCTCCATTTTCAGCCGGAAATTAAAAGAGTTGATAGCAGTAAGACTTCAGGCAGGAGAGCAAATCATGTTGTTTCTGAACCGACGAGGTTACGCAGGATTTATTTCCTGCAGAGCATGCGGTTATGTAATGAAATGTCCGCACTGCGATGTGTCTTTGTCAGAGCATCGGAATGGTACACTGGTGTGCCATTATTGTGGTTATACAGAGAAAAAGCCGGTAAAATGTCCTTCCTGTGGGTCAAAATATCTGCTTGGATTTAAGGCTGGAACAGAGCAGATAGAAGCAGCAGTGCACAAAGAGTTTCCGGAAGCAACGGTGCTGCGTATGGATGCGGATTCCACCAGAACCAAAGATAGTTATGAAAAGATTTTATCGGCTTTTGCAGATGGACAGGCAGATATTCTGGTGGGAACCCAGATGATTGTTAAAGGTCACGATTTCCCCAATGTTACGTTGGTGGGAGTTCTGGCAGCAGACTTGTCATTAAATCAGAGTGATTATCGTGCCGGAGAACGGACGTTTCAGCTGCTGACACAGGCGGCAGGAAGAGCTGGGCGAGGTACGAAAGCAGGAGAAGTGGTAATTCAGACATATCAACCGGAACATTATAGCATTATACATGCAGCCAATCAGGATTATGAAGGCTTTTATGAAGAAGAAATCACATACCGGGAATTTATGGCGTATCCACCGGTAGCGCATATGCTGGCAGTTCTGGTGGTTTCCAAAGCAGAAGAGGAGGGGCACAGACTGTCAGAACAGTTTGCGGCAGAAGTGCAGCAGAAGTTTTCCGGGGAATCGGGACTCTGTATGATTGGACCTGTTCCAGCAGCGGTTTCCAAAATAAACGATTTGTACCGGCATGTGTTATACTTAAAACACAGTGATTATGAGAAGCTGGTTTGTGTTAAGGATTTATTAGAAGAATATAGTAAGAATCTTGAGTTGAAGAATCAGACGGTACAGTTTGATTTTGACCCTATGAATACGTATTAAAGAGAAAATGGAAAAGGAGAAGAAAGATGGCAATTAGAAAAATCAGAGAAATGGGTGACCCGGTATTAGAAAAGGTATGCAAAGAGGTTACGGAGATCACACCTCGCATCCAGGAATTGATTGATGATATGTTTGATACTTTGTATGAAGCAAACGGTGTAGGGTTGGCAGCTCCGCAGGTAGGTATTCTGAAACGAATTGTGGTAATTGATACCACAGGAGAAGACCCGATTTTAATGATTAACCCAAGAATTATTGAAATGAGTGGCGAGCAGAGTGGTTATGAAGGCTGCCTTAGTGTACCGGGCAAGACTGGAAATGTGACAAGAGCTAATTACGTGAAGGTAATTGCATATGATGAAAATATGGAACCTTTTGAAATAGAAGGAACAGAACTTTTTGCAAGAGCTATTCAGCATGAACTGGACCATTTGGACGGACATTTGTATGTAGAAAAAGTAGATGGACCATTGCAGAATGTAGAAGATTTGGAGGATTAATGCAAATGAAAATAGTCTTTATGGGGACACCGGATTTTGCAGTTGGCGCATTGGAAGCACTTATACAGGCAGGGCATCAGGTTACTGCAGTAGTAACACAGCCAGACAAACCCAAAGGCCGGGGCAAAGAAATGCAGATTACTCCGGTAAAGGCATGTGCACTTAAGTATAATATTCCGGTTTTTCAGCCGGTAAAAATTAAAACACCGGAGGCAGTGGAACAGCTTCGCGCTTATGAAGCAGATATTTTTGTGGTAGCAGCTTTTGGACAGATTCTTTCCGAAGAAATCCTGAATATGCCGAAGTATGGCTGTGTGAATATACACGCTTCGTTACTGCCGAAATATCGCGGTGCAGGACCTATCCAGTGGGTCATTTTAGATGGCGAGAAGGAAACTGGAGTAACAATCATGCAGATGGACAAAGGACTGGATACGGGAGATATGTTGTTGTCCTGCAGGGTTCCAATTGATGAAAAGGAAACTGGCGACACGTTGCATGATAAGTTGGCACAGGCAGGCGCAGAACTGATTGTGGAGGCATTGCCTAAAATCGAAGCAGGAGAAATGACTCCGGTGAAGCAGAATGATGCAGAGTCATGTTATGCAAAAATGCTGCAGAAATCAATGGGAAGAATTGACTGGTCGAAACAATCGGAAGAAATAGAACGCTTGGTGAGAGGATTAAATTCCTGGCCAAGTGCATATACTTCCTATCATGGAAAGACATTGAAAATCTGGGCAAGTGATGTTAGCCATAAGCAGGCAGATGGTGCACCAGGCGAAGTGATTGCAGTGGAGAAGGATGCGGTTTATGTGAAAACAGGAAATGGCAGTCTGAAAATAACGGAAGTGCAGTTGGAAGGCAAAAAGAGAATGCCGGTGAAAGACTTTTTATTAGGATATCAGATAAAAACCGGAGAGATATTTGGCTAAGTCTGACAGGAAGATAGAAGGAGCGAGATAAATGGGATATTACGGTGGTTTTTATGGATTTTATTTTGACCCAACATACTGGTTGGTAATTATTGGGGCAGTGTTGTGCATTCTGGCGCAGTCAAGGGTCAGCAGCACTTTTCGAAAATATGCCAGAGTAAGAAGTCGCAGTGGAATGACCGGAGCGCAGGCTGCGCAGAGAATTTTGGAACTGTCTGGTATTTATGATGTCAGAATAGAATATGTGAACGGAGAATTGACCGATCATTATGACCCGAAAGCAAAGGTGGTACGCCTTTCGCAGGCTACCTATGGTTCTGCTTCGATTGCTGCGATTGGTGTGGCAGCACATGAGTGCGGACATGCTTTACAGCATCAGGAAGGTTATGCACCATTAAAGATTCGTTCTGCCCTGGTTCCAGCAGCGAATATAGGTTCCAGGTTAGGGATTCCGATTATTTTAGTAGGGGTGCTGTTTGGAATGAATCCGTACTTGATTCAGATTGGTATCTGGGTGTTTGCACTGGCGGTTCTGTTTCAGGTTGTAACTCTGCCAGTAGAGTATAATGCATCAAACAGAGCACTTGCACTGCTTGGAGATTATGGACTTATGGAACAAAATGAAACAAAAGGATGCCGCAAGGTATTAAATGCAGCAGCATTAACCTATGTGGCAGCGGCAGCATCTTCTATCCTGCAGCTCCTCCGACTTGTCCTTTTGTTTGGCAACAATAACAGAAAAAGAGATTGAGAATGAATACGAGAGAAATTGTTTTAGATATTTTGCTGGAACTTTCGAAAACAGAAGAATACAGCAGCAGACTGCTTACAGGAGTCTTGGAGAAATATGATTATCTGGATGCCAGAGAAAAGGCATTTATGAAAAGGGTAACGGAAGGCACGATTGAGAGAAGAATACAGATAGACTATATTTTGGATAAGATATCTAAAGTACCGGTCAGAAAAATGAAGCCTCTTATCAGGGAACTGCTTCGTATGAGTGCCTATCAGATTCTTTTTATGGAGAGTGTACCAGATGCGGCGGTCTGCAATGAAGCAGTTAAGTTAGCGAAGAAGAGAAAGTTTCAGTCTTTGCAGGGATATGTAAATGGTGTGCTTCGGAATCTGTCCCGTCAGAAAAATACAATTGTTTATCCGGATAGAAATGCCGATAGACAGCGGTATTTATCTGTTGTCTATTCGATGCCTGACTGGCTTACAGAACACTTTATAGAAGCCTGCGGGGAGGAAAAAACGGAAACTATCTTACAGTCGTTTTTGAAACCGGGAGCTGTGTCTATCCGGTTTGAGGAAAGAGTTTCACTGGACAAGCGAAAGGAACTGGTGGCGGCATGGGAAGACAAAGGAGTGGTTGTGACAGAACATCCCTACCTGCCCTATGCAGTCTGGGTGGAGAAAACAGACGGAATACGGACACTGGCAGGTTATGAAGAAGGCTTATTTGCGGTGCAGGATGTAAGTTCTATGTTAGTGGTAGAGGCAGCAGATATTCAGAAAGGACAGACGGTTCTGGATGTGTGCGCAGCACCCGGTGGCAAAACGTTGCATGCAGCATCCAAAACCGGATCGGAAGGAAAAGTTTTGGCTTTTGACCTGACAGAAAGCAAAGTAGAACGAATCGAAGAAAACCGGAAACGAATGAAAAAGGAACAGGTTGAGGCTTCTGTTGGGGATGCCTGTGTATACAATCCGGCATTGAAGCAGCTTGCGGATGTGGTGATAGCAGATGTTCCTTGTTCGGGACTTGGTGTGATAGGTAAGAAACAGGATATCAAATACCATGCAACGCCGCAGTCACTGGAAGAAATTACGATATTACAGAGAGAAATTTTAAAGAATGTTACTTCTTATGTAAAGCCGGGTGGTATATTGATGTACAGCACTTGTACGATCAATCCGGAAGAAAACGAGAAAATGGTAGATTATATTTGCCAGAATTTTTCTTTTGAGAAGGAAAGCCTGACACCATTTTTGCCGGAAATGTTGAAAGAAGAGGGCGCAAATGGTATGATACAACTATTGCCCGGCGTTCATAAGACAGATGGCTTTTTCTTTGCCAGACTGCGTAAACTGCAATAAAGGCAAAAGAAACTGCAATGGAGAAAATACTATGGCACAGGAAAACAAGCAGGATATTAAGTCGCTGACACTACCTCAGCTTCGGGAATGTATGAAGGAATTTGGGGAAAAAGCATTTCGGGCAAAACAGCTTTATGAGTGGATGCATGTAAAATTAGCAGAAAGCTATGATGAAATGACAAATCTGCCCAAAACTCTGAAAGAAAAATGTAGGGAAGCGTTTCAGTATACGGTGTTATATCCGGTAAAAATACAGGAGTCAAAGATAGATGGAACAAAGAAGTTTTTGTTCCGGCTGTCTGATGGCAATCTGGTCGAAAGTGTATGGATGCGTTATAAGCATGGTAATTCTGTTTGCATTTCCTCCCAGGTTGGGTGTAAAATGGGGTGTCGTTTCTGTGCATCTACGTTGGATGGATGGGAACGGAATCTTTTGCCTTCTGAGATGCTGGAGCAGATATATGCGATTACAAGACTGACAGGGGAGCGGGTTTCGAATGTTGTTGTGATGGGAACAGGAGAACCAATGGATAATTATGATAATCTGCTTCGTTTTCTGACATTGCTGACCGATGAGAATGGGCTGCATATCAGTCAGCGTAATGTTACGGTTTCCACTTGCGGTATTGTGCCAAAGATGCGACAGCTTGCGGAGGAAAAACTGCAGATTACATTGGCATTGTCTTTACATGCTACAACGGATGAAAAAAGAAGAAAGCTGATGCCGATAGCCAATCAGTATTCTTTAAAGGAACTGATGGAGGTCTGTGCTTATTACTTTGAACAGACAGGAAGACGAATTACCTTCGAATATAGTCTGGTAGGCGGTGTGAATGATACGAAGGAAGATGCAGGAGAATTGATTGCACTTGCAAAGCCTTTGTGCTGCCATATCAATCTGATTCCAGTTAACCCGATTAAAGAACGGGATTATGTACAGTCAGATAAGGAAGCCATCTGGGCATTCAAAAATAAACTTGAAAAAAATGGAATAAATGTTACTATTAGAAGGGAAATGGGCAGGGACATAGATGGTGCCTGCGGACAGCTTAGGCGTAGTCATATTAAGAAGCAGTCATAGGAGGAAAAAAAGGTGTTAAGGTCCTATGCAATTACAGATATTGGACAAAGAAGACAACTGAATCAGGATTATATATATCTTTCGGAAACTCCTATTGGAAATTTGCCGAATGTTTTTATTGTTGCTGACGGAATGGGCGGACATAATGCGGGAGATTTTGCTTCCCGGTATGCAGTGGAAACCATTGTAGATGAAATTATGCTTTCTTTTGAAAAGAATCCGGTCATGATATTGGGGAGAGCAATTGAGAAGGCAAACACTTATACAAGGCAGAAAGCCGAAGAAGATAAACATCTTGCCGGAATGGGTACAACTGTGGTAATTGCGACCTGTATCGGCAGGTATTTAGAGGTTGCAAATGTAGGCGACAGCAGACTTTATGTTATCAATGATACCATAGAGCAGATTACAGTGGATCATTCACTGGTAGAAGAAATGATTCGCATGGGTGGCATTGACAGAGAAACTGCCAGAAATCACCCGGACAAAAATATTATTACAAGAGCAATCGGTGCCAGAGATACAGTAGAAGCAGACTTTTTTAATCTGGAATTAAAAACAGGAGATATTGTGCTTCTTTGCTCAGACGGATTGACGAATATGGTGGATGATGATACGATACAGCATGTTCTTAAGAAGAAGGTAAGTCTGAAGAAAAGAGCAGAGGAATTGGTGGAGATAGCCAATTATAACGGCGGGAAAGATAATATTTCTGTTATTATTATTGAACCGTTAGCAGACGAGGTGGAACATGATTAAGATTGGAATGATAATCGGGGACCGATATGAGATATTGGAAAAAATCGGTACCGGCGGTATGTCAGATGTATATAAAGCAAAAGACCATAAGCTGAATCGTTTTGTTGCAGTAAAGGTGCTGAAACAGGAATTTAGTGAAAATGCAAATTTTGTATCAAAGTTCCGGATTGAGGCACAGGCGGCAGCAGGACTGATGCATCCGAATATCGTAAATGTATATGATGTTGGAGAAGAAGGTGGTATCTACTACATTGTAATGGAATTGGTAGAAGGTATCACGTTAAAGAAATATATAGAGAAGAAAGCAAGACTTTCTGTTAAAGAAGCTATCAGCATTGCCATTCAGGTTTCGATGGGAATTGAGGCAGCACATAATAATCACATTATTCATCGTGATATCAAACCACAGAACATTATTATTTCCAAAGAAGGAAAGGTAAAAGTAACAGACTTTGGTATTGCCAAAGCAGCAACCAGTAATACCATTACTTCGAATGTAATGGGTTCTGTACATTATACATCACCGGAGCAGGCAAGAGGCGGTTATAGTGACGAAAAGAGTGATATTTATTCTCTGGGTGTCACAATGTTTGAAATGCTGACAGGCCGGGTTCCTTTTAATGGGGAAACGACAGTAGCCATTGCCATCAAGCATATTCAGGAAGAATTGCCATCTCCGAGAGATTATGTGCCGGAGATTCCATATAGCGTAGAGCAGATTGTATTCAAATGCTGCCAGAAAAGTCCGGACAGACGTTATCAGTCTATGGGAGAATTGATTGTTGATTTGAAGCAGTCTTTAATGAATCCGGACGAAGATTTTGTAAAGGTAATAAATCCAGACGAAGAGGCTTCGACCCGGATGATTACAGACAAGGATATGGCGCAGATTAAGAAACAGTCTGACAGAAGAGATTTCATGGATGAAGCTATGCGCTTAAATCGAAATGCGGAATATTCCCGAGAGGAATATTACGAAGAAGATGAGGAAGATGACGACGAGGAAGATATTTACTACGAGGATGACGAAGAGGATGATTATGACCCGAAAATGGAGAGAATCACCACTGCTTTGGCAATCGTAGCAGCACTTTTAATTGGCGGCATTATTATTTTTCTGGTAGGTCGTGCGTTTGGTATGTTCCAGTTTGGAGATACTACTTCACAATCTCCGACACAGAGCACAACGCAGGAACAACAGACGGATCAGGCAGAACAGGTTACTATGATTGCAGTGGAAGGAAAAAAGCTGGACAACGCAAAGAAGGCTTTGTTGGAGCTTGGACTGACACCGGAAATTCAGTATGAAGTAACGGATGCTTATGAGGAAGGAATTGTCATAAAAGCAAGCGTTCCAGCAGGCGAGTTGGTTGCTTTGAATACTAACGTGATTCTGACCGTAGCAGAGGGAAGTGATGGTGTTGTTGTGCCGACAGTAACTGGAAAATCGAAGTCAGAAGCTACAGCACTTTTAGAAAAAGCAGGATTTGTTGTAAATGTGACAGAAAGTTATGATTCAGCAGTGCAGAACGGTTATGTAATTTCACAGTCACCAACAGCAGAAACAACGGCTCCTGCCGGTTCTTCTATTACAATTCGTGTCAGTCA
>CAYVUF010000043.1:0-11655 GCA_964454605.1 uncultured Bacteroides sp. | reverse complement strand
GGGCAAGAATGTGTACCAAAGAAGAATTTTTAGAGAAAGCCTACCAGACAAAGCAGGGAATTATTGCACAACTGAATCAGAAGAGCATTAAATATAACTGGCATGAAGCGGATGTAAGCGTGTTGGAGGGGATTTTCGCAAGAGGTGACAGAAAAGTGGCGGATGTGATTCTAAAAGCCTATGAAGAAGGCTGTATGTTTGATTCCTGGAGTGAATATTTCCACAATGATATCTGGATGAAATGCTTTGAAGAGTGCGGAGTTGACCCGGATTTTTACACCACAAGAGAGCGAAATGAGGATGAAATTTTCCCTTGGGATTTCTTGGATTGCGGTGTAACCAAAGAATTTTTATTACGGGAATGGAAGAAAGCCATGCAGGAAACGGTATCCCCGAATTGCAGAAGCAAATGTCAGGGCTGCGGTGCAAGACGATTTGGCGGAGGTGTATGTTTTGAATCAGATAATCAAGATTAGAATAAAATTTGCCAAATATGGCACCATGAAGTTTATTGGACATTTGGATATTATGCGTTTTTTTCAGAAGGCAATCCGCAGAGCAGGGATTGATATCTGCTATTCCGGCGGTTTTAGTCCGCATCAGATTATGTCCTTTGCAGCACCCCTTGGTGTCGGCATAGAAAGCTATGGCGAATATATGGATATTGAAGTTCAGTCCATGACAACAACAGAGGAAATGAAAGATGCGCTGAATCGCGTGATGGTTCCTGGTATTGAGATTGTTTCGGTAACCGTACTTCCTGATTCTGCAAAAAATGCAATGGCAAGCGTTGCGGCAGCCGCTTACCGTATTACCTGTAAAGAAGGTATTTTCCCGATAGAGCAAATCGAACAGAAATTGCAGGATTTTTATGCCAAAGAGCAGATTCTTGTTACAAAAGAAACAAAGAAAAATGTTCTGGAACTGGACTTAAAACCTGGTATTTTTGAATTGAAGATTGTGGAATGGGATAATGCACCTGCAATCTATATGCTGGTAGATGCAAGCAGCAGCGGAAATATCAAACCGACTATGGTGTTAGATGCTTTTTGCACTCATTGTCAGGTAACGTTGGAACCTTATTCTTATCAGGTAACCAGACTGGATACTTACCGGAATCTGGCAAAAGAAGGGGAAAACAGAAACCTGGTTCCATTAGAGGTTTTCTAGTGGATAAAATCCCAAAAAGGGAAAAAGAAGGGAATGTCTATTGACAAGGAATGTCCCTATATAAGAAAATAAACATAGTACTCAAAGATGAAATATAGAAGCAACAGAAGAGAAACGAAAGGGAGATGAATAGTATGGAACTTATGAGAAAAAAGAGTAATTTAATTGATTCCGTAGCCAATTTGGAGAATGCGGATTATTCAAAACAGCCTAAAATAGACAGTATATATAAAAGATTGATTCAAGGACGTGAGCAGTTCGAAAGAGTCATGAGCAAAAATATTTCGGCGGTTATGCAGATTAGTTCTTTGGATTTAATCTTAAAACAGCAGACTGAGAGAATGGTAGCGGTATGCGAAGAAGTAGGTGATGCAACGGACATGATTCATGATGCTGCGCAGGAATCTTCTGCAGTAGCAGGACAGGTAAACAGTCAGCACGAAGATTTGACAAGAACTATTGTTGAGGCATCCGAGGAAACCAGCGAAGTAAATAGTAAAATCGAGCATGGACAGAAGGAATTATCGATTATCCGGGATTTGTCAATTGCAACTATTGAAGATTCCAAGGAAATGCAGAAAAACATGGATACCCTGTTAGAGATTATCAATCATATGAATGATGTTATTGCAGGTATCAATTCCATTTCTTCCCAGACCAATTTGCTTGCATTAAATGCTTCCATTGAAGCAGCGAGAGCCGGAGAAGCTGGAAAAGGATTTGCAGTGGTAGCAGAGGAAATTCGTAAACTGGCAGAGCAGACACAGCAGATGACTGCTGATATGGGCAATTTTGTAGAGAATATTAAAGATGCTTCTAATAAGAGTGAGAAAAGTGTTACAAGTACCATTGAAGCATTGAATACTGTAACAGAGAAAATTGGAAATGTCTGGGAAATCAATAACGAAAACCAGAAACGCATGGTAAACATCAATGATTCCATTACTTCCCTTGCGGCCGTCAGTGAAGAAATTAGCAGCTCTATGGTAGAAATGGAGAACCAGTCTATCAATATCAGTGAACAGTGTGACCGCCTTGTAGATAATACCAAAATATTACGTCGTGTTGGAAATGAACTGAAACAGGCAGTGGAGCCAGTGGTTACAATTGAGAAACTGTTGGGTGAAAGTACAAAACAACTTGGTGATATGACGGATGATGCCTTTTTCAGAATGGAATATCAGGAATTTATGGGATATATGGATCGGGCAATCGATGCGCATACAGCATGGCTTGATAATTTGAAGAAAATGATGGAAACCAGAAATATCGTACCAATGCAGTTTGATGCAACGAAGTGTGGTTTTGGACATTTCTATTATTCCATGACACCGAAGACACCAGAAATCAGAGAAATCTGGCTGCAGCTGGAAGGAAAGCACAAACAGTTCCATAGTTATGGCAAAGAAGTAAAACAAAGCATTTTACAGGAAAATTATGCAAATGCTGAGAAATATTACAAAGAAGCAGAAATGTGCTCCAAAGAGTTGTTGAACGATTTCAGAAAAATGAAAGAGATTGCAGCAATGAAATAAGTTTGCTGTAATTTGGTGCACTGAAAAAAAGCATGGAAAAGCAAGCAGAAACGAAGCAAAAAGGAAAGATTTTATTATTAAAATTAAATAACAGGGTGTTTTCCATTCTGATGCGTGATAATCGCATTCTGTCTGTGCAGACCGGAGAAGAAAATCCGTATCAGATTGGAAATATATATGTTGGGAAAGTACAGAATGTGTCGGAAAACATCGGGGCAGCTTTTGTGGAGATTCAGAAAGGAAAACTTACCTTTTTTCCCATAAAAGAAGCGAAGAATACATTCTTTACCAATCGAAAAGCGGATGGCAGCATTAAAGCCGGAGATGAGCTTTTGGTGCAGGTTGTGAAAGAGCCTTTGAAAACGAAACTGGCCGGTACTTCCGGCAGACTGTCGTTGGCTGGAACGTATGTCGTGATTGAATATACCGGTCAGCCAAAGCAAGGCAAGACCGGTATACGAATCTCTGCAAAATTGGGAAGTCGTTATCATCACATATTTAAGCAACAGGATGTTTTACAGAAAATTGCAGAAAAATTTGATGTGATGGTACGGACAAACGCTGGTTGTGCAGCAGACACTGCGGAAGTGATTGCAGAAGCAGAAGCATTAGCGGCACAAATGGAGCACCTTCTTAAAATTGGGGATAAGCGCACCTGTTTCAGTTGCCTGCATCAGGGAGAACCTGAATATTTGTCTTTTATTAAAAACACCTATCAATCCGAATATGATGAAATCATAACCGATGAAAAGGCACTTTATGAGATACTTTTAACGGATGAAAAGACAAAGAATCTGCCCATTCGTTTCTATGAAGACTCTATGCTGCCTTTGTATAAGCTGTATTCTGTGGAAACCAGAATCCAGGAACTGCTGGATAAAAAAGTGTGGTTAAAATCCGGTGGTTATCTGATTATTGAGCAGACAGAAGCCTTAATAGCCATTGATGTAAACAGCGGCAAATACGAGGCTGGTAAGAAACAGGAAGAAACTTATTTGAAAATCAATCTGGAAGCTGCACAGGCAATTGCTCTGTCTCTTCGTGCCAGAAATTTATCCGGTATGATTTTGGTTGATTTTATCAATATGCAAAAGAAAGAGCATGAAGAGCAGTTATTGCGCCAGATGAAAAAATATCTCTTAGAAGACCCGGTAACTACTAAAGTAGTAGACATTACCGGACTTGGTCTGATGGAGATTACCAGAAAAAAACAGAATAAATCTTTTGCAGAACAGATGGCGGATTATAAAAAGAAGGAACAGTGATAATGGAGTTACAGCGTTTCAGAAAAGTAAAAGATGGAAAATATCTGAAAAACTATGAATTAATTTATCGAAATAAAAAGGGCAGAGAAAAAACATATGAAATAGTGGGCCGCCATGAAATTGAAGATGTGACACAGTTAGGAAATCATATTAGTGGTGTTTCAATTGTTGCATATTGCGATGATAGGCTTCTTTTGCTGAAAGAATTCCGTATGGCGGTGAATCGGAAAATCTATAATTTATGTGCAGGTATGATAGAAGAAGGCGAATCCATAGAAGAATGTATCAGCCGGGAACTGTATGAAGAAACCGGATTGCAGGTAAAAAAGATTGTGAAAATTTTAAATCCTTCTTTTTCTGCGGTGGGAATATCGGATATCAAAACCCAGATTGCCTTTGTAGAGGTGGAAGGTGTACTGGAAGATAATTCTTCCGATAACGAAGAAATTGAAGCGGCTTTCTATACCAGAGAAGAAGTCAGCAGATTATTGGAAACGGAAGAGTTTAGCGCAAGAGCCCAGATGGCAGCGTATTTTTTTGCAACAGTTCAATCATGAATTGCAAAAACAGAGAATGCCCTTTTTACAGAAATTTTTATAGAAATTTTTATAGAAATTTTTCAAAAAATCTTGACAAACTCAGAATGAATGTGTAAGATGTTTGAGTATGCCGCATAGTGAGGTAGAAGTATGTCGATTCAGACATCACCGAAACTAGCGAGTAAGATGGACTAGGGTTCATGAATAGGAGGTGCCATATGTACGCAATTATTGCAACAGGTGGAAAGCAGTACAAAGTTTCTGAAGGAGATGTAATCAAAGTTGAAAAGCTTGATGCAGAAGTAGGAGCTACTGTTACATTTGACCAGGTTATAGCTGTTAGCGATAAAGAGCTTAAAGTTGCAGGTGATGTTGCCAGTGCAACAGTATCCGGAACTGTTATGGAACAGGGACGTGCTCGTAAAGTTATCGTTTACAAATATAAGAGAAAAACAGGCTATCACAAGAAAAATGGTCATAGACAAGCATACACTCAGGTAAAAATTGACAAGATTAATGCATAATTTTGTTTCTGAAAGATGCTTAAAGGTGTGAAATGACGAGAGTAACATTTCATAGAACAAAGTCAGGTGAATATAAAGGGTTTTCATGCGAAGGACATGCAGGCTTCGATGATTACGGTAGAGATATCGTTTGTGCATCTATTTCTGTTCTGGTAATCAATACAATCAATTCTCTGGATGAGATTGTACATGAGCAGATTAAAATAAATGCAGAAGAGAATGAGGGTCTGATTGAATGTTTTTTTGAAAAACCTTTGAAAGAAACTTCCAGAGTTTTAGTGGATTCCCTGATATTAGGACTTTCCCAGATCGAGAAGCAATATGGGAAAAGATACTGTAAACTAGAATTTGAGGAGGTGTAATACCATGTTAAATATGAACCTTCAATTTTTTGCACATAAGAAAGGTGTTGGTTCTACTAAGAACGGTAGAGATTCCGAATCCAAGAGATTAGGTGCAAAAAGAGCTGACGGACAATTCGTAAAAGCAGGAAATATTTTATACAGACAGCGTGGAACAAAGATTCATCCAGGTACTAATGTAGGTATTGGTGGAGATGATACTTTATTCGCATTAGTTGACGGTGTACTTAGATTTGAAAGAAAAGGAAGAGATAAAAAGCAAGCTTCCGTATATCCTGTTGAGAAATAATACGAGTGAATCGGGCTTCAAACATATTCTGTGTTTGAAGCCTTTTTGTGTGACGTGAAAAGGAGATGAATTATGTTTGCAGATCGCGCCAAGATTTATGTAAAAAGCGGTAAAGGTGGAGATGGCCACGTTTCTTTTCGAAGAGAAAAATATGTACCAAACGGTGGACCCGATGGTGGTGACGGCGGCAATGGCGGAAGTGTTTACTTTGAAGTAGACGAAGGTCTGAATACGCTAACTGATTTCAGACATATCCGTAAGTATGCTGCCCAGAATGGTCAGGAAGGCGGAAAGCGTAATTGTGCTGGTAAAAATGGGGAAGACATTACGATTAAAGTTCCAGAAGGAACCGTCATCAAAGAAGCAGAAAGCGGCAAAGTAATTGCAGATATGTCTGGTGAAAACCGCAGAGTGCTTTTATTAAAGGGCGGAAAAGGCGGAAATGGAAATCAGCACTATGCAACCAGTACGATGCAGGCACCAAAGTATGCACAGCCTGGACAACCGGCAATGGAACTTGAACTTATGTTAGAGTTGAAGGTAATTGCTGACGTTGGACTGGTAGGATTCCCTAATGTTGGTAAATCTACGTTCTTGTCGAAAGTAACCAATGCCAGACCTAAAATTGCAAACTATCATTTCACAACATTAAGTCCAAACCTTGGGGTTGTCGATTTGGATGATGCCAAAGGCTTTGTAATTGCAGACATTCCGGGACTGATTGAGGGTGCTTCGGAGGGCGTAGGCCTTGGACACGAATTTTTACGTCATATTGAAAGAACAAAGGTTATGGTGCACATTGTGGATGCGGCATCCACAGAAGGCAGGGATCCAATTGCAGATATCTATGCTATCAATAAAGAATTAGAAGCATATAACGCAGAAATTGCAGCAAGACCACAGATTATTGCAGCAAATAAAATTGACATGATTTATTCCGAGGATGACCCAATAGCACGTATTAAGGAAGAGTTTGAACCCAAAGGAATTCCGGTATTTCCAATTTCAGCACTTAGTGGAAAAGGATTGCGTGAACTTCTCTATGCCATTCAGAATAAATTAGATGGTCTGGATCATGAGCCAGTTGTTTTTGAACAGGAATATGACCCGGAAGAACATCTGATTGTAGGAAATGAACCGTTTACCGTAGAATATGATGCAGAGAATAATGAATACGTGGTAGAAGGACCTCGTATTGAGAAAATGCTTTCCTATACGAATCTGGAATCTGAGAAAGGCTTCCGTTTCTTCCAGAATTTCTTGAAAGAAAATGGCATTTTGAAACAGTTAGAGGAACTCGGCATTGAGGAAGGAAGTACGGTAAGAATGTATGGACTTTCTTTTGATTATTACAAATAAGACCTATTGCGAAGTAATTGGAAAATATTGTTACCAGAAAATGGGATTGTGAAATAAGGAGATTACATGACAAGCAAACAACGAGCATATTTAAAAAGTCTTGCCAGCACATTAAATCCGATTTTTCAGGTTGGAAAATCCAGTCTGACACCGGAGTTTACCCAGGCAATTGATGAGGCTTTTAATACAAAGGAACTGATTAAGATTGCAGTTTTGAAAAACTGTATGGATGACCCGAATGAAATTGCACAGGTAGTAGCAGAGAGAACGCATTCACAGGTTGTTCAGGTAATTGGCAAAAAAATTATTCTTTACAAACCGGATAAGAAAAATCCGAAAATTATTTTGCCGAAATAATAGATAACTGCTGGAAAGGCATGGTTATTCATATGCAAAAGATAGGAATAATGGGTGGAACCTTTAATCCAATTCATATAGGACATTTGATTATTGCCGAAAAAGCGAGGGAACAATTTCATCTGGATGAAGTGGTATTTATCCCTTGCGGGATTCCTTATATGAAGAACTCCTACGAAATTTTAGCGGGTGAAGCGCGTGCAGAAATGACGAAACTTGCGACTATGGAGAATCCTTTTTTTGATGTTTCTATGATAGAGATAGAGCGAGAAGGCAATACTTATACTTATGAAACCCTGTTATGTCTGCAGGAGAAAAATCCAGGGGCAGAATATTATTTTATTCTGGGGGCAGATAGCTTATTGGCAATTGAAACTTGGAAAACACCAGAAAAAATTTTTGAAAATTGTCATATTGTAGTAGCAGTCCGGGATGATAAATCAGATGAAGAACTGATGAAACAGATAACATCTCTGAAAGAAAAGTATAGTGCTAGCATTTTTCTGCTGCAAACCAGTCATATTGAAATTTCTTCTTCTATGATTAGAGAGGCAGTAAAAGAGGGACGTTCCATACGTTATCTGGTGCCTGAGGCGGTATATGATTATATCATCAAAAATAAACTATACAGAGCAGATTAAACTGGAAAGCGCATCATGTCTGCAGAATGAGGATTAATGTGAAAACAGTAGATTTGAAGAAACTAAGAAAAGCAATGGAAAAGGAGCAGACCTCAAAACGCTTTGAACATACCTTAGCGGTTGCTTATACAGCAGCTTCCCTGGCAATGGTTCATGATGAAAAGACAGAAAAGGCTTTTGTTGCAGGAATGCTTCATGACTGTGCGAAATGTATGGAAGGAAAGAAACTGGTTTCCATCTGCCGGAAAAATGATTTGGAAATGACTGCCGTTGAAATAGAAAATCCAGCAGCACTTCTGCATGCAAAAGTAGGATGTTTCCTTGCCGAAGAAAAGTATGGTGTGACAGATGAGGATGTTTTGAATGCAATCAAATATCATACCACAGGAAGGCCCCAGATGAGTCGTTTAGAGAAAATTCTGTACATCGCTGATTATATAGAGCCTGGCAGAAAACACGCTGCAAATCTGGCAGAAATAAGAAAAATGGCATATCAGAATTTGGATAAGACGTTGCTCAAGATTCTGGAAGACACTTTAGCATATTTAAAGACAACTGAAAACCAGATTGATGCTATGACAATGAACACATATCAGTACTATAAAAAGGAAGCAGAAATACAGCATACATAGTAATATAGAGAAGCATAATAAGATTCAGACAGAATTTAATCATACCGAAACAAAGTATAGAAGAGGAGCGTATAGAACATGACCTCAAAGGAAATGACAAAAATTGCAATAGAAGCATTAGAAGATAAAAAAGCGGAAGAACTGACGATTATTGATATTAGTCATATTTCTACCATTGCGGATTACTTTCTGATTGCAAGCGGTACAAATAAGAGTCAGGTACAGGCTATGGCTGATAATGTTTCCGAAAAACTGGGAAAAGCCGGATGCGCAGAAAAACAAGTGGAAGGTTATCAGAATGCAAACTGGATTTTAATGGATTTCCAGGATGTAATTGTTCACATTTTTGATAAGGAAAACCGTCTTTTTTATGATTTGGAACGTATCTGGAGAGATGGTACCATAATTGAAAAAGAGAATTTATAAAATTCGAGTAAATCTGGTAAAACTAAGAGCAGAGTCTTTATTTGGTTTTACCAGATAAAATATCATCATAATAATTCTGTTTCCAATCAATGTATGAAACACTTTCCTGAAGACTTTTTATTTGTTCCAGTAAACGATTTCTTTTTGCTTCTAAAATTACTTTTCTTTTTGGAATAGAACTTTCACCAATCAAACATAAAGCAACATATTCCTGCATTTCAGAAATACTCATACCACAATTTTTTAGACATTGCAGATTGTTAATCCATGAAATATCTTTCTCATCAAACACCCGATGATTATTTTTATCCCGTTTTACATTTGGAACAATTCCCTGATTACAATAAAATTTTAGTGTTTCATAAGATAATCCTGTTTTTTCACAGGCTTGTTTCATCGTGTACATATAATTCTCCTAATAAATAGAATAAAAATCAAAAAAAAAGAAAAAACACTTGACCGGTAGTTACTACCGGGTGTTACTCTATAAAAGTAGCATAAATATAGGCTTGTTTCAAGGACTTAGAAACAAATTTTTTTGAGAAAAATAGACAGATTGGAGGAAGTTCAGATGGATTATAAAATTTTAGGCAATGGCGTAAAAATGCCGCAATTAGGCTATGGAGTTTATCAAGTAACCAAGGATGAATGTGAAAGATGTGTACTGGATGCTTTAAAAATAGGTTATCGTTTGATTGATACGGCACAGTCTTATTTTAACGAAGAAGAAGTGGGCAATGCAATTAAGAAAAGTGGGATTCCAAGAGAAGAAATTTTCTTAACGACTAAGGTATGGATTGAACATTATGGATACGAAGCGTGTAAGGCATCAATTGATGAGTCCATGCGAAAATTGCAGACAAACTATATTGATTTGATGCTTCTTCATCAGCCTTTTGCGGATTATTATGGTGCATGGAGAGCTTTGGAGGAATATTATAAAGCTGGCAAGATAAAAGCCATTGGCATTTCTAATTTTTATCCTGATAGAATGGTAGACATTGCAACCTTTGCACGCATAAAACCGATGGTAAATCAAGTAGAAATACATCCTCATCATCAGCAGCAAGAATCAAAGAAGTGGCATGATAAGTATGGAATTCAATTAGAAGCCTGGGCACCCTTTGGGGAAGGAAGAGGCGATATGTTCGCAGAGCCTGTATTGAATAATATAGGTGAAAAATATGGAAAAACTGCCGCACAGGTAATTTTAAGATGGCATTTGCAGAGAGGAATTATTGTTATTCCAAAGTCGGTACATTCTGAAAGAATGGCAGAAAACTTTAATGTGTTTGATTTTGAGTTATCGGCTGAAGATATGGTGCAGATTACTGCACTTGATAAAAAACAAAGTTCCTTCTTTTCACATAATGACCCTGCTATGGTAGAGTGGTTTGGAAAAATGGTGGAGGAAAGAAAGAAACAGCATTAACCTTTTTGATATAGAAATGGACTTCAACAAAATTGCTGAAGTCCATTTTGTGCATCCATCACTTTATTCGTGTGATTCCCGGAGCGAACCACCTGCATACATATAAAATGAAATAAGATATATACCAGAAATACCAACTAATGCATAAATAATTCTGGAAAGCCATGACATATTACCAAAAATAAAGGCTACCAGGTCAAAACCAAAGAAACCAATCAGTCCCCAGTTAATTGCGCCAATAATAGCAATGGTCAGAGCAACACAATCCAATCCTTTATTGTTCATAGTTCATTCCCCTTTCCACAAAAGTTGAGAGAAACATCCTTATATATTCGAAATGTCGTCTGTGTTATAAATTGGCATAACACATATCTCTGTCAAATGAGAGAAAAAAGAGAGTACGATATATAAATTGTTTCAATCATCTATTATTATCTCTTACAAAGAGAGGACTATACTGGAAAAATTAGTTTTAACGATATAAACGGAAAACACCGAATACTTTGCCAAGAATCTGACAATCATCAACGATAATCGGCTCCATGGTATCATTTTCCGGCTGCAAACGTATATGTCCATTTTCTTTATAAAATGTTTTAACAGTTGCAGAGTCATCAATCAAAGCAACTACGGTATCACCGTTATTTGCGGTATTGCAACTATGTACAAAAATCTGGTCGCCACTGTAAATACCCACATTTATCATAGAATCACCTTTTACTTTTAAGACAAAAGATTCTCCATGAGGAACCATTTCAGCAGGTACCGGGAAATAACTTTCAATATTTTCCTGTGCAAGGATAGGAGAACCGGCAGCTACCTGTCCAACAACTGGAAGGGAAACCATTTCTGTACGAACCATCTGAAAATTATCATCACAGATTTCAATTGCACGCGGTTTGGTTGGGTCACGTCGGATATAACCATTTTTTTCTAAAGTTTCTAAGTGAGAGTGAACGGAAGAAGTAGATTTCAATTGAACCGCTTCACAAATTTCGCGAACAGCAGGCGGATAACCTTTCTTTAAAATTTCTTCTTTAATATAATCAAGTATTTCTTGTTGCTTCTTGGTAATTTTACCGTATCCCATAAAATCCTCCTTATTATCTATGATGTCACTATTA
>CAYVUF010000042.1:10706-11819 GCA_964454605.1 uncultured Bacteroides sp. | reverse complement strand
GTCTGGAGGGCATCATGAATTTAGCAGCAGCATCAGGGGAAGATTTAGGAACAACATCGGATATAGTTACAGATGCCCTAACGGCATTTGGACTTAGTGCTAGCGAGAGCGGTCATTTTGCTGATATTTTGGCGCAAGCATCGAGTAATGCTAATACAAATGTTTCTATGATGGGTGAAACATTTAAGTATGTCGCACCGGTAGCAGGAGCCATGGGATATTCGGCAGAAGATGTTGCGGTGGCAGTTGGAACGATGGCAAATAGTGGTATCAAGGCATCGCAAGCAGGTACAGCTTTACGAGCAATACTTACAAGACTTGCAAAACCTACCAAAGAATCACAGTCCGCAATGGATGAGTTAGGAATCACTATTACCAATGCGGATGGCTCTATGAAATCATTGTATGAAATTATGGGAGATATGCGAGTTGGTTTCGCGGATCTGACGGAGGCAGAAAGAGCAGAGTGTGCTGCTAAATTAGCAGGACAAGAGGCAATGTCAGGCTTGCTGGCTATTGTCAGTGCAAGTGATGAGGATTTTGCAAAATTGACAGAATCTATCTATTCTTGCGAAGGTGTTACTAAGAAAATGGCAGATACCATGAATGATAATTTAAGTGGGCAGATAACCTTACTAAAATCACAGTTAGAAGGACTTGCGATACAGTTTGTGACTTTGATTATGCCGTATCTGAGGAAAGGTGTTGAATGGCTTTCTAAAATATGTGACTGGATTGCAAATCTGGATGATGGAACGAAAAAAATAATTATTGTGATAGCGGCTTTGCTTGCAGCAGCGGGACCGGTGTTGATATTTGTTGGAAAAGTGGTAACTGGAATAGGTTCGGTCTTAAAAGTTGGTGGTTTTCTAATTAAAGGTGTTAGTACTTTAGTGTCGGCATTTTTGTCAATTCCGTCACCGGTTTTAGTTGTTATTGGTATTGTTACTGCATTGGTTGCTGCTGGGGTTCTTCTTTATCAAAATTGGGAAACAGTTTCGGCATGGGCAGCAACGGCTTGGAACAGCATTAAGGAAACCATCGGAAATGCGGCTTCGGCAATCTCAGATTTTTTTACGGGTATGGTTGAAGCAGCAAAAGATATGAAAGACA